>JAJYMO010000046.1 GCA_021786845.1 Pseudomonadota bacterium
GTCAAAAGTTGAGGACACACTAACCCCCAATGGCAATCATTGATCGTTGCATACCCGTACTGTCAAAATGATAAGTACTGAGTTTCTGTTTGTTGGCAGTGGCCAAACGGATTAAATCAAGCAATTTTTCGTCATTACCCCCCTCGCGTAATGCAGTGCGCAAATCTACCTCGTGGTCAGCAGACAAACATGGGCGCAATTTGCCATCAGACATCAAGCGCAAACGATTGCAGCTGTCACAAAAATGATTGGACATGGGTTCAATTAAACCAATCCTTCCCAATGTGTGGCGTAATGGCACGTAACGTGCCGATGAAGACCCTTGCCGATGTGAATGGCTGAGGTCTACACGATCAATGATCTCGGCCTGGTTCAATAATTCAGCAAAAGGATAGTAATGGCGCTTCCAGTCCAGGCCTTCACACATAGGCATCAGCTCAATAAAACGCAGCTCAAGCTGTTCGCGGACGCTAAAATCGATCAGTGCTGCGGCTTCCTGATCATTGAAACCGCGCACCAGTACAGTATTGATGCGTATTGGCGTTAAGCCAGCATCCTGTGCGGCATGAATGCCTGCCAGAACCTCACTTAAACGGCCTCCTCCAGTTAATCTTTCGAAGGTGCGTGGATTTAAGCTGTCAAGGCTAATGTTTACGCGGTGTAAACCCGCATTATGCAAAGGTTCGGCAAATTTTTTCAGTAATATCCCATTAGTGCTTAAAGCCAAATCGCGCACATCAGGCAAGGCGGCGATTTGTGCTACAGCATCCACCAGACCTTTACGTACCAGCGGTTCGCCACCGGTTAAGCGTATTTTATGCACACCAAGTTGGCTGGCGAGGCGCGCGACACGAACGATTTCTTCAAAACTGAGTAATTGTTCGCGCGCCACAGCATAAAAATCATCTCCATTCGGGCGGCAATAAGTGCAACGCAAATTACAGCGATCCACCACAGAAATACGCAGATAGCCAATGTCACGTCCAAACCCGTCCACCATAGGTTGCGGAATTCGCTGGGAATGGATGGGGATAATGTTCACGATGCGCGCCCCGGTAAACGGTGCAATTTTGGCGTACACGAACCGCATCCAGTGCGGATTTTTAAACTCGGCATGAAGGCATCGGCGCTGTTTGATCCCGGTGTTTGAATGGTATGCAGTAGGGTCATTTTATTCTCACATTAAAGTCTGCGTGCACGATGCATCGGGTTGCCACCAATTCTGGTTCAGGATGGTGTCTCAGTTAATCAGGCAGATCTGTAGTGAAACAAGGATTACACTGTATCCAACCGATTGCCATGAACAAACCAGTCACGGGCAATTAAAAGTTATACTGCATCATCAATCGATTTTCCACGTAAGTAGAACCATAGCCCAGTACATCGTGTTCCACGCCCAAACGATTGCGTATGGTCAGGCCTTTAAGTTTTCCCGCGAAATGCCATGCTGCATCTACCATGTAAGCACGTACATTGGGCACGATCACCGCAGGAGTTTGGTCAGTGTAATATTCTGATATGGTGGGAATAACATCCAATTGATTCATGGGGTGCAAGTTGGCACCCAGCATCCATGCACTGCCCGGCGCACGCGCAGACACCAAACCATAGTTCATCACTGTGGTGTACAGCGGGTCTGTGTTATAAATCTGGGTGTAGGGTGACAACAGGTTGCCGTTGTACACTTTGTTTGTATTAGGCGCACCTGTAAACGGATTAATGCCTGGTGTCATAATCGACCCATTACTCGGCAAATTATCATATGCCACAAATATATTGCCTAAATGTTGCTCCAGGTTCATGCCCAATTTGAAGCCATATACCTGAGCATTGATGGGGCCAGCATCTTGGCTGCCTGTACCTGCCTCATTCACATACTGACCGTTGGCAAACCAGGTTCGCCCCGCAAAAACCGGAGTGTAACCGCCTTCCAGATAGGTCATCTGTGCCAGATTATCCCATTGATACAGCCATACTGCGGCGCTCACTGCCTGTCCCCTGTAAGTCAAGCCGGCATCTGTTGCACCACCAGTTTGTCCGGGATAAACCAATTTATCATAGGGTAAGACAGCCAGACTTGTTTCATCGAATGCTGCATCACTGCGATTTTTATATTCAAAAATGCGATCTATCGACAATTGCGCACCGGATGAACCCAAACTCATTTTTGTGCTCACCCCCTCAAACAGGTTGGGGATCATAAACCCGTCGCTGGGGTTAATCCATGGATTGTCAATCAGTTCATTCCCGGCACGCAGCATAAAATCCGGATTCTGGTATTGCAACCAGGCTTCACCCAATGAAGTCTGGCTGCGATTGGTGCCCATCAACAAGGGGTTCAAATAGGGCAAGTTGTAAAGGCCCGGATCTTTACCCGTGGTGTAATTATTCATACCAATATCATAAGCCCCATACAATGCAGCTGCTGCAGAAAAACCATCCCAGTCCGCCGTTTCAAATTTGACTTTGCCGCCGAAAGAAACAGCATTTAAATCATGTTGATATATGGCATTTTGTGGCCCGGCATAATCACGACCGAAGTCATACAGGCGGGCATCGCCCGACACATTGCCATTGCCGAGCCAGTCAGCAAAATTCGTTGCTTCCGCCGCATAGACATTCCCCCCAATTCCCAACCCCAATGCCACTGTGAGCAGCGATAATCTCAATTTATTCATTTCACTCCCTTTCGGTTTGGTGATCGTCCAAGGTTTCAAGCTTTCCGGGTTGGGTAATCTCTACTTTCGGCGGATACATATCCCGGATTTTGTTGCTGTGTAAGTGCTTCAATGTAAAGATGCAGTGCACGTACCAGCGATTGTTGATTTAATACCTGTGCAATCCGTGCATGCAGCGCAGCAAAGGGCGGCAACTGACCGTGTGCGATGCGAGCGATGCGCACAATATGCAAACCAAAGCGCGTACGTACCAAACGAGGCAACAAGCCGGGCTGCCCATGCTCGATCAATGCTTGCCAAAATTCCGGCACGCACTGCTCCCGGGTAAGTTGGCCCAGATTCCCACCCAGCTGTCCTGAGGGACAATTGGACAGGGTGCTTGCCAGCCCACCGAACTCATCGGGATGAACAAGCAAGGTATCGAGCGTATCCTCAGCCCTGGCGCGCAAAGCATCAATGGGGGTAGTTGGTGTCACCGCGAACAGGATATGATCAACCTCAACCATGTCACCCTGTAGCAGCGCATCGGCGTGAAGCTTGTAATAGCGCCGGCACTCCGCTTCATCCGGCTCGGGAATTTCCACATCATGCTGCAATACGGATTCCAGCAATTCCTCATCACCATCGATCTGCAGATCAAGTTCGGCGGCGCGTCCACGCAACAGTGTGATCAGCTTTTCTGGGCCAATGTCAATTGATTTTATGGCTGTTTTCATTGTCATACCCTCTGATTTAAGCCGAACTCAACGTCTGCCGCGCACAAGTTGCCACGGCCGTAGCAGATAGCCAACTGAGGCGAAACCACTCCAGACGTGAACCAAACGGGTGAAGGGAAACAGCAGGAACAGTGTCAGGCCAAAAAGAATATGCAGTTTGAAGATTAAGGAGGCTTGGGCGATGAAGCCAGCCGCAGCCATGCCCTGGAAGGTGACGATGTGCTTGGCCCAAGCCATCAGTATGAGCATTTCGGCGCCATCGAGATGCTGGGAGGACTCGATAATGGTAGATAGCCCAAGCAGCAGGGTAGCCAGCAGCCAGAACAGCGTCACCCAATCCATCGGTTTGGTGGTCGCCATCAGTCGCGGCTCACTCAAGCGACGCAGGATAAGCAGCGACAATCCGGCCAGAATGAGCAAACCCAGGCTGCCGCCAGTGACCATGGCGATGATTTGCTTGTCTTGTGGTCGCAGCCCCATCGCCTCAAATACGGCTAACGGTGTAAGCAGACCAAACATGTGACCGAAGAACAGCCCGATGATGCCGACATGGAACAGGTTCGACCCCCAGCGTAGCGTCCCGGTGCGCAACAGTTGGCTGGATTCGCTGCGCCAGAGATATTGTTCACGATCAAAACGCACCAGACTCACTACGAGAAAGACTGTGCCAGCGATATAAGGATAAACGCCGAATAATAGATCATTCAAATTCATGATGTCAGGCTCCTGTGGGTTCGGACTGGGTAGCGTGCGGGACGAATTGTACGGGTTGCGTGAAAGGGACCTGTTGTTGTGTCCCACAAGTGCCGAGGAAATTCACCGGTTCCTCCGCCCACACCGCATCCAAACCTTCAGGTGTCCAATCATCATGGGGACTTGCGCGTTGCACATCAGCTGTCTCAGTGACGGATGATTGCGTTTCTGGATGGATTTCTTGCGCAATCAATGACCGCCAGTTGCTCGCTCCAGCAAGGCGACAAATTGCGGCAGTGACGGCCACCCAGGGAGATTCACGCTGCTCAAGTGCAGCAGTGATGTGCGCAACCAGGTGCACAATTTCTTCAAGCGCAGCATGCGCCGCGACCGGATCAAGAACTGAAGCGTATTCGAGATAAATCGGTAAGTAATCAGGCAATTCATTGGTCTGCAAATTGAGTCCGATTTCCTGATATTGCGCCAGCAGATCGACCATGGCTTGTCCACGGTCGCGCGAATCGCCATGGATATGCTCAAACAGATTGAGCGAGGTGCTACGACCGCGGTCGAAAGTATCGACAAAGTCAGCCTGCAAATCCATTAAGTCGCTGGCAGCCATACCAGCAATACAGGCCAGCAGAGATTCGTGTGACCCTTTGGCTTCTGCCAGATAAAGTGGCGTAAGCACCATACCGAGCTCTGTCAGGTGTGTGTGTGTCTCGATTTGTGGGTAGTCGAGTAGCAAGGCCAGTGCCCGCAGTTGTCTAGAGAACGTATTCATGATTACATCTCCGATTTGATGGCAATGGTACGGCGTTTTTTGGCACTGAAAAGCGAGGGTTTGGACTCGCCATCGGAACAACCATTGCCGAAAGTGAAACCGCAGGAACCTTTGAGATCGAAGCTATTCTCGGCGTATTCGCGGTGTGTCGTCGGAATGACGAAACGGTCTTCATAGTTCGCTATCGCCAGGATGCGGTACATGTCTTCCACGCTGGCTTCATCCATATTCACTTGCTGAAGCGCTGCAACATTAGGTAGCTGGTCTACATGCTTACCACGCATGTAGGCGCGCATGGCCAACAGACGCTCGAGTGCGCGCTGTACTGGCGCAATATCACCAGCCGTCAACAAGTTGGCAAGGTATTGCAAAGGAATACGCAGCTGCGACACGTCGGGAATTTCACCATTTTTGCTGACCAGGCCACTTTGCACCGCAGTTTGGATAGGTGAGAGTGGCGGCACGTACCAAACCATTGGCAACGTGCGGTACTCTGGGTGCAATGGCAAGGCGATCTTCCATTTCATGGCCATCTTGTAAACGGGCGATTTACGTGCGGATTCCAGCCATGCTTCCGGCACACCGTCACGTCGTGCCTGGGCGATAACCTGTGGATCATGCGGGTCAAGGAACACCCCAAGTTGTGCTTCGTACAAATCTTTCTCATTGGCTACACTGGCAGCTTCTTCGATACGGTCTGCGTCGTACAGCAATACGCCCAGATATCGAATTCGCCCAACGCAGGTCTCCGAGCATACCGTGGGCTGCCCGGCCTCAATGCGCGGATAACAAAAAATGCATTTCTCTGACTTGCCACTTTCCCAGTTATAGTAAATTTTCTTGTAGGGGCATCCTGAGATGCACATGCGCCAGCCACGGCATTTGTCCTGATCAATGAGCACAATGCCGTCTTCTTCGCGTTTGTAGATGGCACCTGAGGGGCATGACGCGACGCATGCCGGATTCAAACAGTGCTCGCACAGTCGTGGCAGGTACATCATGAAGGTTTTTTCGAACTCGCCGTACATTTCCTTCTGCATACCCTCAAAATTGGCATCGTGGCTGCGCTTGGCGAATTCGCCACCGAGAATTTCTTCCCAATTCGGCCCCCACTCTATTTTCTCCATACGTTGGCCGCTGATCAGGCTGCGTGGTCTCGCAGTCGGCGCTGCTTTGAGTTCAGGTGCTTTGTGCAGGTGTTCATAATCGAAGTCGAATGGCTCATAATAAGCGTCGATTTCCGGTAAATTTGGGTTGGCAAAAATTTTCATCAAAATGGATAGGCGCGAACCCTGGCGCGGTTGTAATGTACCGCCGGTGGAACGTGTCCAACCACCCTTCCACTTGTTTTGATTCTCCCATTCTTTGGGATAGCCAATTCCGGGTTTGGATTCCACGTTGTTAAACCAGGCATATTCCACGCCAGGGCGCGTGGTCCACACTTGCTTGCAAGTTACCGAACAGGTATGACAGCCGATGCATTTATCGAGGTTAAGTACCATGCCGATCTGGGCGCGAACTTTCATTGTATTTCTCCTTGGTCTGCAGTTCAGGTGGATGGGGTAATGCGCTCATGGTTGTAAGCGGGTCCCGCAGGCTCGTCCATCCAATCCACCTTGTCCATCTTGCGCACGATGCAGAATGAATCCCGGTTTGCGCCAACTGTGCCATAGTAGTTGAGCGCATAAGAAAGCTGTGCATACCCGCCAATCATGTGCGTGGGTTTCAGTACCACGCGGGTGACCGCATTGTGCACACCACCTCTGGCATGGGTAATTTGTGAGGCAGGCGTGTTGACGATGCGTTCCTGTGCGTGATACATCATTGCCATGCCCGGCTTGACGCGTTGACTGACCACTGCACGTGCGGCAATTGCGCCATTGGCGTTGAACACCTCAATCCAGTCATTGTCCACAATGCCTGCAGTTCTGGCATCATCCTCGGAAATCCACACACACGGACCCCCGCGACTGAGTGTGAGCATGAGCAAACCATCGGTATAAGTGCTGTGAATGCCCCATTTTTGATGAGGAGTGATCCAGTTCAGCACAATTTCCTTGTTGCCGTTGCTGAATTTACCCAGCACAGGTTGCACAGCCTTAAGGTTGACAGGTGGTCGGTATGATGCGAATCCTTCGCCAAAGGCAAGCATCCAGGCATGGTCCTGATAGAACTGTTGGCGACCAGTCAGTGTGCGCCACGGGATAAAATCGTGGACATTGGTGTAACTCGCGTTGTAGCAAATTTTTTCGTCTACGATTCCAGACCAGTTCGGTGAGTTGATGACCCTGCGTGGCTGAGCCTGAATGTCGCGGAAACGGATTTTCTCCTGTTCACGTCCTTTTGCCATGTGACTGTGATCGCGACCTGTTTTTTTGGAAAGCGCAGCCCAGGCTTTTTGGGCGACATGCCCATTTGTTTCAGGCGACAACATCATGATGGTTTCGGTAGCGTCAATATCTGTGATAATTTGCGGACGACCAGCGCTGACACCCGCATCGTGAACCAGCCCATTGAGTTCGCCCAGCGCTTTAACCTCCTCCCGCGTATCCCAGGAAATGCCGTGGCCGTGGCCACCATCCGCTTTATCCAGCAAAGGCCCAAGAGACGTAAAACACTTGAAGGTGTTTGGGTAGTTGCGATCCACTACAGTGATATTTGGCGCAGTTTTACCAGGAATCAGATCGATTTCTCCGTGTTTCCATTCGCGCACATCCAAACCTTGTCCAAGTTCTCCGGCAGAGTCGTGCATCAGGGGTGTCAGCACCACATCCTGTTCCGCCCCGAGATGGCCGACGCAAATCTCGGAAAATTTCTGGGCAAAGCCTTTGAAAATATCCCAATCCGTTTTTGCTTCCCAGGCAGGATCGACTGCCGCTGACAGTGGGTGAATAAAGGTATGCATGTCAGTGGTATTGAGATCGTTTTTCTCATACCAGGTGGCCGCTGGCAAAGTAATGTCGGAAAACAGGCCCGTAGAACTCATGCGAAAATCCAGCGTCACCAACAGATCAAGCTTGCCCTCGACAGGTTGATCATGCCAAGCAACTTCGTTCGGTCGTGGGTCCGTTGAGCTCAGTTCGTCACCAAGCAGGCCATTGTTTGCACCCAACAGGTGTTTAAGAAAATATTCCGATCCTTTACCCGAAGCACCAAGCAGGTTAGAACGCCACACGAACATGTTCCGTGGCCAGTTCACCGGGTTATCAGGATCTTCGCAGCTCATGTGCAAACTGCCTTCTTTCAGCCCCTTCACCACATAATCTTTTGCAGGTAGCCCGACCGCTGCGGCATCGCGTGCCAGGTTCAAGGGATTGGTTTGCAATTGCGGTGCCGAAGGCAACCACCCCATGCGCTCAGCACGAACGTTGTAATCAATCATGCTGCCGCCAAATTTTTCTGGATCGGCCAATGGAGAAAGTATTTCATCCACCCCAAGTTTTTCGTAACGCCATTGGTCAGTATGAGCATAAAAGAAACTGGTTGAATTCATCTGCCGTGGTGGGCGCACCCAATCGAGTGCGAAGGTCAATACCGACCAACCTGCTTGTGGGCGTAATGCTTCCTGTCCGACATAATGCGCCCAGCCGCCGCCAGGTACGCCGATGCAACCACTCATCATCAGCATGTTGATGATGGCGCGGTAATTCATATCCATGTGATACCAATGATTTAATCCAGCACCCAGAATCACCATGGATTTGCCGTGTGTCTTGTGAGCATTGCTGCCGAATTCGCGACCGATACGAATCACCACGTCTGCAGGTACGCCGGTGATCTGCTCTTGCCATGCCGGCGTGTAGGGCACATTGTCGGTGTACTCTTTGGCACAAGGATTGGGTTCTTCGCCCAAGCCGCGATAAATACCGTAGTGCGCGGCCATCAGGTCATAGACCGTGGCGACTTTCGCCATACGCTCGACCCCTTGCGCGTCAACCACCGACAGAAAACGAAACGGAACCTTACGCTCCAGTACGTCGTCCTGCACATTACCGGGATGGTGTTCCGCGTAGACCCCACCAAAATAAGGGAATCCGACATCGGCGATGCCGTCCCTGATATCAATCAGACTCAAGCTTAACTCGGCTTCGGTGCCATCACGAGCATCGCGCGGCTCCAGATTCCATTTGCCGACCATTTCCCCTTGTTCTCCCCAACGAAAACCCATCGAGCCATTGGGCAGGACGGTTTTGCCTGTCGCATCCAGGGCCACTGTTTTCCACTCCGGGTTATTATCCTGATCCAGTTTGTTGGCAAAGTCGCTGGCGCGTACGGTTCGCCCTGCAGCCAGTACACGACGACCACCTGCGATCTCGCGTTCTTCCAGATGGACCAGCAACGGCATGTCGGTATAACGCTGGCAATAGTCGAGAAAATAGGCTGAGGGCTGCTCACCAAAGTGAAATTCCCGCAAGATGACATGACCCAGTGCCATCGCCAGTGCGGCATCGGTGCCCTGCTTGGGGTGCAGCCATTCATCACTGAGTTTGGCGACTTCCGAATAATCAGGCGACACCGCAACTGTTTTGGCACCACGATAACGTGCCTCGGTATAAAAATGGGCGTCTGGCGTACGCGTTTGCGGCACGTTAGAACCCCATGCCATAATGTAATTGGCATTAAACCATTCGGCTGATTCGGGCACATCGGTTTGTTCGCCCCAGACTTGCGGGGAAGCTGGCGGGAGATCGCAATACCAGTCGTAAAAGCTGCCCATCACCCCACCTAGCAGATTGATATAACGGGCGCCGGAAGCAAATGACACCATAGACATGGCTGGAATAGGGGAGAAACCAAAAATGCGATCTGGACCATATTTTTTGATGGTATATGCATTGGCCGCCGCAATCATTTCATTGGCATCGTCCCAATTTGCACGGATGAAACCGCCCATACCGCGCAATTTCTGATATTCGCTGCGCTTGGTGGGATCTTGCACAATACTGGCCCAGGCATCTACCGGATCCAGTGTCTTGCGCGCCTCACGCCACATTTTCATCAACCGGCCGCGTACCATTGGGTATTTCACCCTGTTGGCCGAATACAGATACCAACTGGCCGAGGCGCCACGCTGACAGCCGCGCGGTTCATGATTGGGCATGTCAGGATGTGTGCGAGGATAGTCAGTCTGCTGGGTCTCCCAAGTAACGATGCCGCCCTTCACGTAGATTTTCCATGAGCATGACCCCGTACAATTGACGCCATGGGTTGAGCGCACGATCTTGTCATGTTGCCATCGACCGCGGTAGGCGTCTTCCCAAGTGCGGTCTTCTGTGGTGACTTCACCATGTCCATCGGCAAATTGGTCGCGATGTTGGGTGAAGTGCTTAAGTCGGTCGAGAAAGTGGCTCATGATGTATCCCTCTTCAAATATGGCGTCTGATAAATTTTCTGACTCAACAGGGGCGTTCTGCGCCCTTGCGCGAATAGAACCACCAGGTGACGATGATGCACGACAGATAGAACACGACAAATCCAATCAGTGCGCCACTCGGGCTACCCGTCATGGCAATCGACGTGCCATAGCTTTTTGGTATGAAAAAGCCGCCATAGGCACCCATTGCGCCGGCAAAACCCAATGCCGTTGCAGCCTGCTTATTGCCTTCTTTGAGCGCATCAGCCTGTATGACAGTGCCCTTGCCACGTAGTTGATCCAGTGCTTCTTCCATAAAAATTACAGGAATCATGCGGAAAACCGAGCCGCTGCCGAAACCGCTGGTCACAAACAACACCATGAAACTGATGAAAAAACCAACCAAATTGCCAGCGGACCCGTTTTGCGGTAAAAATTGCAATACACCAATCACCCCAAGAGACATCACAATGTAGTTCCAGAAGGTCACCCGCGCACCGCCCAACTTATCGGCCACCCATCCACCTACCGGACGGCTGATTGCACCAAGAAATGGCCCCATCCAGGCTACGGACAACGGATCAATGCCAGTAAATTGACTTTTGATTAACAAGGGGAATCCAGCTGCGAAACCGATAAAAGAGCCAAAGGTACCGAGATAGAGCCAGCAGGTAAACCAGATGTGTTTCGATTTGAAGATAACAGCCTGCTCAGAAAATGAAGCCCGCGCATCAGAAATATCATGCATCATCAGCATTGCAAGCATTGAAACCAATGCAATCGGTAACACCCAAATAAACCCGGCATTTTGTAGCCATATCTGTTTGAATTCATTGTGATGAAGCAAGATGGTTTGTGGGTCACCGCCGAGCCAGCCAAAAATACCCATCGAAATAGACAGAGGCACCATGAACTGAACGGCTGAAACACCCAGGTTACCCAGTCCAGCATTAAGACCCAAGGCCGATCCCTTTCGCGCCTTCGGAAAGAAGAAGCTGATGTTGGCCATTGATGAGCTGAAGTTGCCGCCACCCAAGCCACAAAGTGCGGCCAGCAACACCATCACCCAGTATGGCGTGTTGACGTGTTGCACCGCGTAGCCGATACCAATGACTGGCACCAACAAGGACAGCGTTGAAATCGCGGTCCAGCGCCGTCCGCCCACAATAGACACGATAAACGAATAAGGGATACGTAGCGTAGCACCAGTCAGGGACGGTAACGCGGCGAGCCAGAACAATTCGTCGGTGCTGTATTTGAAGCCAGCTGAGGGCAGTTTCGTGACCACTGCGCTCCATACCATCCACACCGCAAAAGCGAGAAACAGGGCGGGAATTGATATCCACAGGTTCAAGTTGGCAATTGCGCGGCCTTCCTGTTCCCAGAACGTTTTGTCCTCAGGTGTCCAGATCGTGAG
>JAJYMO010000040.1 GCA_021786845.1 Pseudomonadota bacterium
GGGACGCTGGAAGGGTGTTGTGGCCGAATGGCGTATGATTGTCGATTTGTTTCATGTTGTTTATCCTCTCGTACTGATTTCACAATCCAGTCAGATGCTTTCATTGCGAGTGAGTTGTGCCGGTGTGACAAGTATCCGCACGGATCATAAAACCCCTTGACGATACCCGGTAAGGCGTGAAAGAGCAATGAGGTCACCGGCCTTCAGGCCGGTGGATATTTAGTCAGGGAGGGGTGTGCATCCCCTCCCTGACCGCGCCTTTAAAACCGCGCCCTTCAGGGCGGGGTTCGGCGCTCCTACCGGCCTAAAGGCCGGGGTTTTAAACCAGCAAGGAAAAAGGATAAACGGTTATACAGCGCGTTTTCCGAAGAAATGACGCGGTGATACGGGATTTTCTGTTTATCCTGTTTTGCTTGCGTTGCCACAATGAGGCTTTACATGGTGCCAATGTTGCCCTGCAATTGATGGGTCTCGTAAAAGTCAGCACAATTTGGAATCATCGCAACAAAGTGGTCAGGAGCTGCCGCTCTCGGTTACAATCGTCATATTCATGCATAAACAGCAAGGTTGTTGAACGATGAGCGCACCGAAAATTGGGATTGTGATGGGCAGTCAGAGTGATTGGCCGGTGATGCAAAAAGCCGCCGGGCAATTGGAGGCATTGGGCGTCCCATTTGAAGCCCGGGTGGTTTCTGCGCACCGCACGCCAGATTTGCTGTTTGAATATGCCGCCTCTGCCCAAGCGCGTGGTTTACAAGCGATTATTGCTGGTGCGGGCGGCGCAGCGCATCTGCCCGGGATGCTGGCGGCCAAAACCACAGTACCCGTTTTGGGTGTGCCGATTCCTTCCAGGTATTTAAAAGGGATTGATTCCTTGTTGTCCATCGTACAGATGCCCAAAGGTATTCCTGTGGCGACTTTCGCCATCGGTGAAGCGGGTGCCGTGAATGCCGCACTGTTCGCCGCGGCAATGCTGGCCTTGAATCAACCGGGACTGGCACGGCGTTTGGATCAGTTTCGTGCGCAACAGACGAAAACTGTGCTGGAGATGGACTTGAGTATGGAGTTGCCCGATGCCGCACGCTAATCAGCCGATTTTGCCGGGTGCCACACTCGGCATGTTGGGTGGTGGGCAGCTTGGGCGTTTGTTCACGGTGGCGGCGCGGGGTATGGGTTACCGTGTCATGGTGCTTGATCCTGATGCCAGCTGCCCTGCGGGCCAACTGGCTGATGTACACCTGTGTTCAGCCTATGATGATCCCGCCGCGTGGATACAGCTGACTCAGCATTGCGCCGCCATTACCACCGAATTTGAAAATATTTCCGCCGAAATCTTGCATGCGTTGGCCAAATACCGTCCAGTCAGACCGGGGGCCGAAGCGGTGGCTGTGGTGCAACACCGCGTCAGCGAAAAACGCTGGTTGCAGGCGCAAGGCATTGCCACGGCAGCGTTCGCGGTGATTGCCCACGCCGATGATGTCGCTGCAGCATGTTCAATGGTGGGGTTTCCAGCGATTTTGAAGGTCGCCCGTTTTGGTTATGATGGGAAAGGGCAAGCGCGCGTCGCTAACCGCGCTGAAGTTGACACTGCCTTTGCTGAATTGGGTGGTGAAGTTTGCGTATTGGAGCAACAAATTGCCTTGCAATGTGAATTGTCTGTGGTGCTGGGGCGTAATGCCCCCGGCCAGACGGCCTGTTTCCCTGTGGCGGAGAATATTCACGCACAAGGCATACTCGACATGAGTATTGTTCCTGCGCGCATTTCGCCAGCATTGGCTGATTTGGCACAACAAACGGCGTTGTCCATTGCGCAATCGTTGCACTATTGCGGTGTGCTGGGCGTGGAATTTTTTGTCACGACCGAGGGTAAGCTACTGGTTAATGAGTTGGCGCCGCGCCCGCACAACAGCGGTCATTTTACCCTGGATGCCTGCCTGACCAGTCAGTTTGAGTTGCAGGTGCGGGCGCTGTGCAATTTGCCGCTGGGTGCGACGGCGCAACACACGCCGGCGGTCATGGTGAATTTGTTGGGCGATTTATGGGGTCAGAGTCAACCGAACTGGCAAGTACTGATGCAGCACCCCTGCGCCAAGCTGCACCTGTATGGCAAAGTTGCCGCGCGGCCGGGACGCAAAATGGGACACTTTACCTGTTTGGCAGACACGGTAGACGAAGCGCTGGCTTTGGCACAAGAAATACGCCACGCATTGCCTGCCGGGGCAGATTCATTCAGGAGATGAGCTTAATGGACCCCACTGCCTTTGTTCACTGGTTTCGTTCTGCGGCGCCGTATATCCACGCCTTTCGGGGCAAGGCATTTGTGATCGCTTTTGGTGGCGAAATGCTGGTGGATGGACAGTTTACCGCGCTGGCACATGATCTGAATTTATTGAACAGTTTGGGCGTGCGCCTGGTGTTGGTGCATGGCGTGAGACCGCAGGTGGAAGCGCACTTGATTGAACGCAAGGCCGTGGTGCGCTATGTGGAAGGCTTGCGGGTGACCGATGACAGCGCATTGGCCTGCGTGAAAGAGGCCGTGGGGGAAACCCGGGTGGAAATCGAAGCATTGTTGTCGATGAGCCTTCTGGATACCCCGATGGCCAACGCCGATATTCGTGTGGCATCCGGTAATTTTGTGACGGCACGCCCATTGGGGGTGCGCAATGGGGTGGATTTGCTGCATACCGGCGTGGTGCGTAAAATTAACGCCAATGCGCTGCAACAACGCCTGGATGACAATGATATTGTGTTGTTATCACCGCTTGGTTATTCTCCTACTGGAGAGATATTTAACCTGACGCTGGAAAATGTGGCGACTGCAGCCGCCATCGCACTCAAAGCGGACAAGCTGATTTTCTTCATGGAAACTGAGGGGGTGCTCGATGAAAAAGGTGAGTTGTTGCACCAAATCACTGCTCCAGAAGCGCAGCAATTGATGGCTGCCCGTGGCTCCTGTGATGATGACACGGCATATTATTTACCGAGCGCCATTTCCGCTTGTCAGCAGGGGGTGCCGCGTGCGCATCTCATCAGTCGTCATGTCGATGGTGCCCTGTTGGGCGAGTTGTTCACCCATCATGGCGTCGGCACGCTGCTGACCCAGGCACGCCTGGAAACTTTGCGCCCGGCACAAATGGATGATGTGGGACATATTCAACAGTTGATTCGGCCGCTGGAAGAGGGTGGTACGCTGGTAAGGCGTTCGCGCGAACGCCTTGAAATGGACATTGAACGGTTTATCGTGCTGGAATACGATGGTCGTCTTATCGGTTGCGCTGCGCTGTATGATTTTCCGGAGTCCTCAGCGGGAGAAGTGGCTTGCATGGTAGTCCATTCCGATTACCGGGGCCATTCGTATGGCGACAGTTTGTTGAGTGCCATTGAACAGGCTGCGCGTGCAAAAGGTTTGCAGCGGTTGTATGCACTGACCACACACACTGAACACTGGTTTGTTGAGCGCGGGTTTAGCAACGCGAATGTGAGCGATTTGCCTGTAGAAAGGCAGGCGGACTATAATTGTGAGCGACGTTCCAAAGTGTTTGTAAAAGTGTTGTGATGCGGTTTGTATCCGGCGGCATCCATTCGGAATAAGATCGGTTTGGTGTGAAACAGGACAAACTATAAAAATATCGCAAAAGAGAAGCCATGACTAATATAAATAATTCGTGGAAAGAGAGTATTTATCTGCTCCGGGAAGAACTGGCGCGCAAACTGCACGAACCCCTGGCAAATCTGGCTGAACAGTGCGTGCCGGTATGGGATAATCGTGATCAGCTTGATGCTGTTCTCATGGAAAACTTTGCCAGCGTCCCCTATTGCACCTATCTGTATTGTCTGAATGTGGATGGTGTGCAGATCTGTGACAATGTTGGCAAGGCGGGACCAGTACCAGAACATTTTGGCCGGGATCGTTCACAGCGTCCTTACATGAAAGAATCCGTACCGGCATGGGGTTTTTTGTTGTCAGATGCTTACATCAGTTTGATGGAGCAACGGCCTGCACTCACTGCCTTGCAGCTTGTACGCACGGGGACCACGACATTGGGTTATCTTGGCGCGGATTTTGACTTGCGCGACCTGCCAATGACCGCTTCGCTTTATAAAGAACCAGGGAATTGGCGGCAAGTGAAGGGTGATCCGGCAATTCGCGGACTGGTTTTTCAGCAAAGCCGTGTGGAAAGCCGTATGGACATCAATTTGGCGCAGGCACTGTCCATCCTGAATGAATTGCTCACGCATCGCGGTGTATTTCAGTGTCAGATACATTTCTCCAGTAGCCAGGCCACGATATGGACTGTGGCTGACCCTTTCCGCTACCGTATTCTGGATCATGAGGCCTTGAGCGATGCGGACATTTGTTTGGTATTCCCGCCTCAGGCTTATCCGGATGACGCAACCATTCCACAAGAGAATATCGAACATATTCTGGACGCCATGCGATCCCTGCGTTTCGCTGATCCAACCATTTATTTGCGCGCAGCGTCAATCAATATTTTTAATGGCATGATTAGTCTTACTTTTTCTTGCGATGGATCGCACTACATGTCGTATGTTGAATTTCTGTCCAAGGGTAAGTCGTTCTGGTATTAAATGGGGTGATCAAATAACAGGGGAAAATTCTGACTGCCAGATCAACAGCCTGAGTAGTCGGCTTGATTGATTTGGGTGCTGTCGCAAAAAAAAAAGCGGAAACAGATCAATTCAACGCGTTGCCACTGCGCGACAGCTGTGCGTCACATCAATCCAGGTTAAATGCCCTCAAATGTGCGCTTCTAATGCGCATCCGTCCGCTTCGTTGTAAAATACACACTTTCGATTAAGCTGGGCTCCTAACGTGATTGCAACGCAAGGTATTACCATACAATTCGGCGCGAAACCGCTGTTTGAAAATGTCTCTGTCAAATTTGGTGAAGGCCATCGTTATGGCTTAATCGGTGCCAACGGTTGCGGCAAATCCACTTTCATGAAAATTCTGGCTGGGCAACTCACGCAAACCAGCGGGCAAGTGATCCTGGACCAGGGCGAAAAACTGGGTTGGTTGCGTCAGGATCAATTCGGTTATGAAGACCAAATCGTCCTCGATGTGGTGATGCAGGGCGACGCCAAATTGTGGGCGGTCAAGCATGAGCGCGACAGCATTTATGCTAATCCGGACGCCACGGAAGATGAGTACATGCGTGCTGCCGAACTGGAAGGCGAGTTTGCAGAGCTGGACGGGTACTCTGCTGAAGCGCGTGCGGGCGAATTGCTGTTTGGGTTGGGTATCGATGGCAAATTGCACAATGGCCCGATGAAAGAGGTTGCGCCGGGCTGGAAATTGCGCGTGTTGCTGGCACAGGTGCTGTTCGGTAATCCTGACATCATGCTGCTGGACGAACCGACCAATAACCTGGATATCACCACCATCAGCTGGCTGGAAGGAATTCTTGACCAGCGCTCATGCACGATGATTATTATTTCGCATGACCGGCATTTCCTGAATTCGATTTGTACGCACATGGCCGATTTGGATTACGGCAAAATTCAGCTTTTCCCCGGCAACTATGACGAATACATGATGGCCGCGCAACAGCAACGTGAAGGCTTGCAGGCAGCCAATAGCCGTGCGAAAGATAAAATTGCCGAACTGCAAACCTTCGTTTCGCGTTTCTCTGCGAATGCTTCCAAAGCACGTCAAGCCACCTCCCGGGTCAAGCAAATTGACAAGCTCAAACAGGACATGACCGTGTTTACGCCTTCATCGCGTCAATACCCTTATATTCGTTTTGAACAGGATAAACCGCTGCATCGCAATGTGGTGGCGGTTGAAAGCCTGGACATTGGCTACGATAAATCGCTGTGTGATAAATTCAATTTTATGATTGAGGCCGGTGAGCGGATTGCGGTGATTGGAGAAAACGGTGTGGGGAAAACCACGCTGCTTAATACCCTGGTGGGCAAACACCCTGCTTTGGGGGGAACCATTAAATGGTCGGACAATGCGACCATCGGCTATTATGAACAAAACCATGCGGAAGAATTTGATTCTGATCTGAATCTCTTTGACTGGATGAAGCAATGGGGTCAGGCCAATGATGATGATCAGGCCATACGCAGCGTACTGGGCAAGTTGTTGTTTTCAGGCGATGATGTGAAAAAATCGGTGCGCGTATTGTCTGGTGGTGAGCAAGGCCGCATGATGTTCGGTAAACTGATCTTGACCCGCACCAATGTGCTGATGATGGATGAACCCACCAATCACCTGGATATGGAGTCCATTGAATCCATCAACTCCGCGCTGGAACTGTATAAAGGCACGGTGATTTTTGTTTCGCATGATCGGTCTTTCGTGTCGTCGCTGGCCACCCGCCTGATTGAAATACGTGATGGCAAAGTGGATGTGTTCAATGGCAATTATGAGGAATACCTCGTTAGCCGCGGTTTGAATTAATGTCTGCGCAACGCGTGGTTGTGCTGATTTCTGGCCGGGGGTCCAATCTTGGCGCATTGATCGCAGCTGGTTTGCCTGTGAGTGCGGTATTGTCCAGTCGCGCGGATGCCCCCGGTTTGTCCCTGGCACAAACGCATGGCATTGCGACAGAAGCGCTCTCGCCCCGGGACTACCCGGACCGAACCGCTTTTGACCGTGCGTTAAGTGAGCGTATTGATCACTATCGGCCTGATTTGGTGGTGTTGGCAGGGTATATGCGTATTTTGAGTGACGAGTTTGTGATGCATTATCAGGGACGGTTAATCAATATTCATCCCTCATTGTTGCCCAGCTATCCGGGTATGGATACCCACGCCCGCGCTTTGTCTGATGGTGTGAAAATTCATGGTTGTACAGTGCATTTTGTGATTCCTGAGCTCGATAGCGGACCGATCATCATGCAGGCCGGGGTGCCTGTGCATGCTGACGACACCGTAAACAGTCTGGCTGAGCGTGTTTTGGCTGCCGAACACCGTATTTACCCACAAGCAATAGCGTGGTATTTACAAGGCCGTTTGACCGTGGATGCGCAAGGGCGGGTTAATGTGGCTGATGCTTCGCCGATGGCGCAAAGTGTGCTGATGCTGGATGTTGCCACAGAAGGTGGGTAAGGATGAATCCGGCTGGCGATCCGCAAGGGGTGCAGCGTAAGCCTGCAACGCCACGGAAAACCTTGATGCCACGCACGCCTTCAGCCCGGCGCGCGCGAACGGTTTTGATTTGGGCCATCGTGTTGTCCTTGCTGCTGCACGGGGTGTTGCTGGGCAGTTTTCATTTTGGTTTTCCGCATTTCTCTGTGACGCATCCGTCCTTGCAAGTCAGGATGATTGCCCTGCCCGTACCACCCATACACCCTTTGTCCTCAGCCAAACCCGCCCGGCGTGTCGTCAGGCGCCATCCTGTTGCGCGCACGATCAAAACAGCTCATCAGGCGCAATCTGCACCGGTGGTGAACGTCCCGCCAATGTCGCCAACAGAACCGGCGCCCGTGCCGGGTGCTGTAGCACCTTCTCCAACCCCAGTCGCTGCTGACACGAAGCACTCACCACACATTGAACAGCCGGCGACCACAACCACCTTGCCTGCGCACTTTGAGCTGCAATACCATCTTTTGCTGGGTGAGAACGGTCTGCCTCTAGGCCATGCCAGTTATGTCTGGATTGCTGAAGAGAACCGTTATACCCTGGTAAGTATTACCCAGGCAGAAGGGTTGTTGGCATTGTTTCAACCTGGCAGGTTAGAACAAATCAGCACTGGGCACATTCAGGGTAATGACCTGATTCCTGATGATTTTGAAATTCAGCGGGGCAGTGACAGCGCTGACAAATCCACGCACATTCATATTGATTATGCCCAACAGCAAGCGACCATCACGCATGCTGGAAAGCAACAAACTGAACCTGTGCCGGGCAGCGTGCAGGATATTTTGAGTGTGATATTTCAGTTGGCACTGCACCCCCCGAAGACGGGAACAATGCTGCTTTATGTCAGCAGTGGCAAGGAGTTTAAACCTTACCATGTCATCGCTGTCGGAGAGGAACGCATCAATACGCCGTTGGGTGTGTTGCGCACATTGCATTTGAGTTGGCCTGCAGAAAGCGATGAAAATGCAATGGATGTTTGGCTGGATGAAGACCACAACAATGCACCCGTCAAGATTCGCATTCGTCAGCAGGGATTGGGCACGCTTGTTCAGATCATTACCGGTATGCAGTAAGTGCCGCGATGGATGCATGCCTCAGTCCGCCCTGGAGCCGTTTTCAGGCTTGTGCCGGTCTGGGCGTAAAACCGGAAAGCATCGGTCGCCGTAGAGGCGAGACCAGCTGCCACGATGAAAGTAATTGTCGGATTTAACCATCACAATCCTCTCCCAATCATTGAAGCAGGCAAGCAGATCATACCCGTTGCAAAATTGTAAATACCGGTCGCGGATGCGCTGCGGTCTGCGTAAACCCTTGCCCAGCCTTTCGATCAATGGAAAGACGCTGAGTCCTGTGATTGAACCTGTGACAAGCAGAATGATTTTAGGCGCCCAATCTTCATACTCGCGTCACTTGAGTTGCGGCATAAATATTGCTTATTTAATATTAAATACTGACAAAAAGCTGATTAAGCCAGGCGCCATGATCGTGGTTCAATGAAACAGCCAGCTTGGCTTAATCGAGTTTTTGTCAATATGCGTTGATTTTTTTGTGATAATTTTTACTTAGGAGGAAGCGGTGATGAAAACATACGTCAAACTGTCAGGTAAGCTTGCCCCAGAATATTTTAATGAAAAGAGTTTATGCACCAAAACAGGGTGTGGCAATCAGCGCCATGCGACCTCCCGGTTATGCTATCAACATGAAAACAGGGAGCTCGCTGTTGCGGTAGCCGCTGTATTTTTTACCACAGTTTCTGTTGCGGCGGCCGTTTTTTTAGAGACGTTGTGACCTTGATTTGAATGCCATCACGGTGCGGCGAGGACAGGGGGGTATTCAGGTTGAGTTTTGAATAACCTCCGATGCCGTCAACCTGTTCCTGTGGTGAAAAATTGAATGCTGTGTTTGACAGGGAAAGAGAATTGCAATATCATGCTTGGCTTTCCTTGTAGAAGAATTTTTAGAGGTTTCGAATGAATACCTTTTCTGCCAAAGCGCACGAAGTGGTGCGTGAGTGGTTTGTCGTGGATGCGACAGATAAAGTTTTGGGTCATGTGGCTGCTGAGGCTGCACGTATTTTACGTGGCAAGCACAAAGCGGAATTTACACCGCATGTGGACACGGGTGATTTTATTGTCGTCGTGAATGTTGAGAAATTGAAAGTTACCGGCAATAAAGCGCTGGATAAAACATATTATCGCCATACGGGTTATCCCGGCGGTATTTATGAAACCAATTTCACAAAAATGCAAGAACGTTTTCCGGGGCGTGTGTTAGAAAAAGCGGTAAAAGGTATGTTGCCTAAAGGTCCGCTTGGCTACGCGATGTTCAAAAAGTTAAAATGTTACGCTGGCAGCACGCATCCGCATGCTGCACAACAGCCTAAAGTCCTGGAAATCAGGGGGTAAATAAATGATTGGTGCATATTATTACGGTACGGGTCGTCGGAAAAGTTCCGTTGCGCGCGTCTTCCTGAAATCAGGTAGTGGCAATATTGTGGTCAACGAGCGTCCGCTGGATCAGTATTTTTCGCGTGAAACAGGTCGAATGATGGTGCGTCAACCTTTAGCGTTGACCAGCAATCTGGCTTCATTTGACATCATGGTGAATGTGCACGGCGGTGGTGAAACTGGCCAGGCTGGTGCGGTCCGTCATGGGATTACACGTGCCCTGATTGAATATGATTTGAGTCTGAAGCCGGAACTTAAAAAGGCAGGTTTGGTCACGCGTGATGCGCGTGAAGTGGAACGTAAAAAAGTCGGTCTGCGCAAAGCACGTCGGGCAAAGCAGTTCTCCAAGCGTTAATTTTTTTGTTTTCGCAAAAGCCGTCCGAATTTGGGCGGCTTTTTGTTTTTGATCGCACGTTTCCACTCGCTCAACGGTTGTTTCCGGGATGATCCTGAAAATAGCTTTGACTGCATAAAAATGTGTGTATATATTAAGAACAGCCACACACCCGCGTCCCTTTGGGGAGAAGTCTGGGGCAGGGGAGGCAGTGGGTACCAGTTGGCAGAAAGAGGTGGATAATGATTAAAGTGGGGATTGTGGGCGGTACGGGTTATACGGGGGTTGAGCTGTTGCGCTTGTTGGCGCGGCATCCTGATGTTGACTTGACAGTCATTACTTCCCGCAAGGAAGCGGGTATGCCCGTGGCTGAGATGTTCCCCAATTTGCGCGGCCACATTGATCTGGTTTTTTCTGATCCGCAACAGGCCAATTTGAATGCCTGTGATGTGGTGTTTTTTGCTACGCCTAATGGCATTGCCATGCAACAGGCACGTGATTTGCTCTCCGCCGGGGCGCGGGTGATCGACCTCGCGGCCGATTTTCGTATTCAGGATGTGTCAGTTTGGCAGCATTGGTATGGCATGGAGCACGCTTGCCCGGAATTGATTGCGCAGGCGGCGTACGGCTTGCCTGAGGTAAATAGAGCGCAGATACGCCATGCAAGATTGGTGGCCAATCCCGGTTGCTATCCGACTGCGGTGCAGTTGGGGTTTCTACCCCTGCTTGAGGCCGGTGTGGCGGATACACAAATGCTGATTGCTGATGTCAAATCGGGTGTAAGTGGGGCTGGACGCAAGGCGGAGATACCTGCCCTGTATGCAGAAGCGGCCGATAATTTTAAGGCGTATGCCGTACCGGGACACCGGCATTTGCCTGAAATTGCACAAGGGCTGACGCGGTTTGCCGGGCAACCGGTCAATTTGACCTTTGTGCCGCATTTAACCCCGTTGATACGCGGTATTCATGCCACGCTATACACGCGGGTGGCACAGGGCGTGGACATGCAGGCACTGTTTCAAAAGCGTTTTGCTCAAGAAGCGTTTGTGGATGTGATGCCCGCTGGTTCTCACCCCGAAACCCGCTCGGTGCGGGCAAGCAATCTGTGTCGCATCGCCTGGCATCGCCCGCAGGGGGGTGACATGGTTGTGATTTTGTCGGTGATTGATAACCTTGTGAAAGGGGCTGCTGGACAGGCGGTGCAAAATATGAATATCATGTTCGACCTGCCTGAAGTCGCAGGCCTGGAGGCTGTGGCGGTATTGCCTTAGGGGTCTCTTGCTGGTTTAAAACCCCGGCCTTCAGGCCGGCAGGAGCGCCGAACCCCGCCCTGAAGATACTCTGTTTAACGTCAAGCATTTTTTCACATTAACATCATTTATTTTTATGCAGGGATTGCGTAAAAACGAGTGTTGTCGAACGGCTGATCGGTTTTAAACATACCGTGAATGGCGTGCAGCAATTTGCGCATTACAGCACAAACGGCTTGTAATG
>JAJYMO010000051.1 GCA_021786845.1 Pseudomonadota bacterium
GCCTATGCCAAACCGGATGCGCAGGTGATTATTCCCATAGAATTGTCGCCGGGTGCGGATGTGCAGACGGCCATAGAGACTTCCGGTATTCAGGAAAAATTTCCTGAGATTGATGCGTCGCGCAATAAAATGGGTATTTTTGGCAAGCAGGTGAAACTGGATTACACCCTGCGTGAAGGTGATCGGGTAGAAATTTACCGTCCTTTGATTGCCGACCCCAAAGCGGTGCGTCAGCAGCGTGCTGAGGCAGGTAAGGCAATGAAAAAGGGCGGGGGGGATTTGTGATGCATGGACTGCTCATGCCGAAGTGAAATGTAAAGGGCATCTCTAAAAATCCAGATTTCATCCCAACTGCCGCGTTGCATAAAAAATTTCTTGCTTATATATCAAATATATACTGCGCTGCGAAATTTTTTACGCGCCTTGCATTTGGGCGAACTCTGAATTTTTGGAGGCGCCCTAAAGTAAGCATTCACCAATGGGTGAAGTTTGCCGTATAATGTCGCTTTGTACAGGAACATCCGTCATGCGCGTGATTCAAAAAGCCCTCACTTTCGACGATGTTTTGCTGGTTCCGGCGCATTCCGATGTGTTGCCGCGCGATGTGAACCTGCAAACCCGCCTAACTCGCGGCATACGTTTAAATATCCCTTTGTTGTCCGCTGCGATGGATACAGTCACTGAAGCGCCGATGGCGATTGCTTTGGCGCAGGAAGGCGGCATCGGTATCGTCCATAAAAACATGGGGATTGCGCAGCAAGCCGCGCAAGTCACCTGGGTTAAGCGCTTTGAATCAGGTGTGGTCAAAGATCCGCTGACTGTCACGCCGGACATGACTGTGCGTGAAGTGCAAGCCATGCGCCAGGAGCACGGTATTTCAGGTTTGCCGGTAGTGGATGCCGCAGGCAAGGTGGTTGGCATCGTGACTAACCGTGATTTGCGCTTTGAAACCCAGTTTGACCGGCCTGTCAGCCAAATCATGACGCCCCGTGAACGTTTGATCACGGTTCGGGAAGGTGCAAGCCGCGCCGAAGTGCAAGCTTTGCTGCACCAATACCGGTTGGAGCGTCTGCTGGTGGTCAATGATGCGTTTGAATTGCGCGGACTGGTGACACTCAAGGATATCCAAAAATCTTCCGAACATCCCTTTGCGTGCAAAGACAGCCAGGGTCGCCTGCTTGTGGGCGCGGCAGTGAGTGTCGGCGCAGGCACAGAAGAACGGGTGATCGCGCTGGTGCAGGCCGGTGTGGATGTGCTGGTGGTGGATACGGCACATGGACATTCCCAGGGTGTGTTGAGCAGGGTGCGTTGGGTCAAGGACAATTTTCCGCAGGTACAGGTGATCGGCGGAAACATTGCCACGGCTTCAGCGGCGCTGGCATTGGTCGATCATGGCGCGGATGGCGTGAAAGTGGGCATTGGCCCAGGTTCCATTTGCACCACACGTATCGTGGCAGGTGTCGGCGTACCACAGATTACCGCCATACAGAATGTTGCGCAGGCGCTGAAAGGTTCGGGCGTACCCTTGATCGCGGATGGCGGCGTGCGTTATTCCGGCGATATCGCCAAGGCCATTGCAGCGGGTGCGGACACGGTCATGCTGGGAGGTTTGTTTGCGGGTACTGAAGAAGCGCCTGGCGAAATCGAGTTATTCCAGGGCCGGTCGTACAAATCTTATCGCGGTATGGGTTCTCTTGGCGCGATGCAAAAAGGTTCCAGTGACCGCTATTTCCAGGATGTGAATACCGGGGCAGACAAATTTGTGCCTGAAGGCATTGAAGGTCGCGTGCCCTACAAAGGCAGTGTGTTGGCGGTGATTCATCAACTGATGGGCGGCTTGCGTTCCAGCATGGGTTATTTGGGCTGTGCGGATATTCCTGTCATGCAGGATAAAGCGGAATTCGTGGAAATCACTTCTGCCGGTGTGCGTGAGTCGCATGTGCATGATGTGCAGATCACCAAGGAAGCGCCCAATTATCGCATGGATTAAAAAATCCGTTATTCATTTACGAGCCCTAAAGCATGACAGAACAAAAAATACTGATTTTAGAT
Organism: Pseudomonadota bacterium; assembly: GCA_021786845.1. GTDB lineage: Bacteria > Pseudomonadota > Gammaproteobacteria > Burkholderiales > Sulfuriferulaceae > Sulfuriferula. The sequence continues at coordinate 2,053 of JAJYMO010000051.1, forward strand.
TTTGGTTCCCAATACACGCAATTGATTGCACGCCGTGTGCGTGAAGCCCATGTGTATTGTGAGTTACATCCTTACGACGTGAGCGACGCTTTCGTTCGGGCGTTCAAACCCAGTGGTATTATTTTGTCCGGTGGTCCTGCGTCGGTGGCCGGCAATGATTCACCGCGTGCGCCGCAATGTGTGTTCGAGTTGGGTGTGCCGGTGTTGGGAATTTGTTACGGGATGCAAACCATGGCAGCCCAATTGGGCGGACAGGTTGAATCTGCCCGGACGCGGGAATTCGGGTATGCGCAAGTTCGTGTGTTGAGTGATAATTTGCTGTTGCGCGGTGTGCATGACGCGCTGGATGTGCAGGGATTACCCGTGCTGGATGTGTGGATGAGTCATGGCGACAAAGTCACTGCTTTACCCCAAGGGTTCGAGGTGATTGCAGCCAATGCCGCGACACCATTCGCTGCCATGGCTGATGAAACGCGCCATTTTTATGGCGTACAGTTTCACCCGGAAGTGACCCACACACTGCAAGGAAAAGTGATATTGAAACGTTTCCTGCAAGATGTTTGTGGCTTGGGCGCGCATTGGCAAATGCCGACTTTTGTGGATGAAGCGGTGGCCAGGATACGCGCTACTGTCGGTACAGACCCGGTTCTGCTGGGTTTGTCGGGCGGGGTGGATTCTTCCGTGTTGGCCGCTTTGTTGCATCGCGCTATTGGTGATCAATTGGTGTGTGTGTTTGTTGACAATGGATTGCTGCGTTTAAATGAAGCCGAGCAAGTGATGGCGACCTTTGCCCGGCATTTGGGCGTGCGGGTGATTCATGTGGATGCCAGTGCGGAATTCATGCGCCATTTGGGCGGTGTCACTGACCCAGAGCTAAAACGTAAAGTCATTGGCCGGGAATTTGTTGAGGTTTTTCAGCGTGAAGCTGCCAGACTGCAAGATGTGAAATGGCTGGCGCAAGGCACCATCTATCCGGATGTGATTGAATCGGCAGGAAAAGGTGCCGCGCAAGCCATTAAATCGCACCACAATGTAGGCGGTCTGCCTGAAAACATGAATTTCAAATTACTGGAACCGCTGCGCGAGCTGTTTAAGGACGAAGTCCGTGAATTGGGTTTGGTACTTGGATTGCCGCGCGAAATGGTGTATCGCCATCCTTTCCCCGGCCCTGGTTTGGGCGTGCGGATTTTGGGCGAGGTGCGTGCAGACTATGCGGACATCTTGCGTCAAGCGGATGCCATCTTCATTGAAGTGTTGCGTGAAACAGGCTGGTACGACCAGGTGGCGCAAGCCTTTGCGGTGTTCTTGCCCGTGCGCTCAGTCGGTGTGATGGGCGATGGGCGCACCTATGAACACGTGGTTGCCCTGCGAGCGGTACAAACCACAGATTTCATGACCGCGCATTGGGCGCACCTGCCTTATGATTTGCTCGGTAAAGTGTCCAATCGGATTATCAACGAAGTACATGGTATCAACCGTGTGGTGTATGACATTTCAGGAAAACCGCCCGCGACGATAGAGTGGGAGTGAGTGCCATGTTTGTCTTTGCTTGATGCTGGCAAGGTGGAAACAAAGAAAATGGGACGCCGCGATTTCTTTCGGGTATTTCCGGCAATTCAGGCCACCAGACAGAAGTCTGGTGGCCTGAATGTTTTCAAGGACGATACCGTTATTTTTTCTGTGCCGCCTGAGCGAGATCCGGCACCCCCATGAGCAGGGTGGTGTTGGGTGTCTCGGGCAGACGGGGTAAGGTCTCTTTGGGGAATTTACCGGTCAGGCTGTTCAGGAAAGCGACAATCTCATTCACATCCTTGTCCGTCAGTGTGGTGCTCAATTGGCAGGCTGCCATGATTCGCACTGCATCCGGCAGGTTCCCCACCGTCCCATAGTTAAAATAAGGGGCTGTCAAGGCGACATTGCGCCAGGTCGGCACCTTGAACAATTGCTTGTCTGCAGGATTATGGGTCACATTGAAACGGCCATCATCCCCGGTGAGGTGGTACTGTTGCACATACTTGGCGCAGGCGGCATAGCCAGGTTGTGCAGGGAATTTCTGGTATGCGCCGGTACCCATGGCTGTGCCGGGGTTGTCAAACATCGGCCCGGCATGGCATGCCTCACAACCCAATGACCTGGCGAGTTTCATGCCTGCCCTGGCCGATGCATTCAGTGCTTTTTTGTCGCCCTTCATGTACTGGTCGTAGGGACTGTCCGGAGTGACCAGTGTGCGTTCAAAGGTGGCAATGGCTGCTGCCACGTTGTCGAAGGTGATGGGGTCCTTGCCGCCAAAAACCTGGGCGAACTCTTTTTGATATCCCGGAATCTGTTTAAGCCTTTCTACTACAGCGTCGCCATTGGGCATACCCATCTCGACCGGATTCTGAATGGGGCCCTTGGCTTGCTCCTCCAGACTTTTGGCCCGTCCATCCCAGAATTGTACGGTGTTGAAAGCGGCATTGAAAACGGTGGGTGTGTTGCGCGGCACGTCGACCCGACCAAACACCCCGAAAGAAAGGGGGAGATTATCTGTGCCATTGCCGGCCACATTATGGCAGGTGTCGCATGAGACGGTTCCGGAAAGAGAAATTCGGGGGTCGAAGTAAATCTGCTTGCCCAGTGCTATTTTTGCCGGAGTCATGGGGTTATCGGCCGGTACGGCAACCCTGGGAAATGCATAAGGACTCGCGGCCCATGCTACGGATGTGGCGCAAGTGGCGAAGATTAGGGCCAGTATTGCGGGGATGCGCGAACGATTCATCTGCCGGTCACCGGAAAAATAATTTTTTTCTGACATGGGTTTTTTTAGCACAGGATAATCCCCTTTACTTGAATAAATTAAAGACAGGGTACTTTGCCAAACTCCAAATGAACAGAGTCTGTTGCCATACTAAATTAAATGGGTTCTTTTGGTCAAGGTAATTACTTGGGCGTCTTGAATAAAGTGAAGTGCAGGGGGCAAAAACGGACGTCATGACAGCATTTTCAGCCAAAGTATCGTTGGAGCCCATTTATTCACTTTCAGGATAGTAGAATGCACCTTTTATAATGACGGAGTTGACCGATGAAAACGAAAGCAGCCGTTGCATGGCAGGCCGGTGCGCCGCTCACGATTGAAGAAGTTGACCTTGATGGGCCAAGGGCCGGTGAAGTGCTGGTCGAGATCAAGGCGACCGGAATCTGCCACACCGATTATTACACGTTGTCAGGCGCCGACCCCGAAGGCATCTTCCCCGCGATCCTCGGGCACGAAGGCGCGGGGATCGTGGTCGATGTCGGCCCGGGGGTGACTTCGCTTAAAAAAGACGATCATGTCATTCCGCTGTATACCCCAGAATGCCGTCAGTGCAAGTACTGCCTGTCGCGCAAGACCAATCTGTGCCAGGCCATCCGTTCGACGCAGGGGCGCGGCTTGATGCCGGATGGCACCTCGCGCTTTTCGATAGACGGCAAGCCCATTTTTCACTATATGGGCACCTCGACTTTTTCCAATTACATCGTTGTGCCGGAAATCGCGCTGGCCAAAATTCGTGAAGATGCGCCTTTTGACAAAGCTTGCTACATCGGTTGTGGCGTAACAACCGGTGTCGGTGCTGTGGTTTTTTCGGCCAAAGTCGAAGCTGGCGCGAATGTGGTCGTGTTCGGACTCGGGGGCATCGGCCTGAACGTGATTCAGGCGGCGAAGATGGTGGGCGCCAACAAGATTATCGGGGTCGACATTAACCCTCGACGAATCGCGATGGCGCGCAAGTTCGGCATGACGGATTTTGTGAACCCGAATGAGATTGCCAATGTCGTTGATCACATTGTTCAGTTGACCGACGGCGGCGCTGATTATTCGTTTGAATGCATCGGTAACGTGACGACCATGCGTCAGGCGCTGGAATGTTGCCATAAGGGCTGGGGACAGTCGTTCATCATCGGCGTTGCCGCTGCCGGGCAGGAAATCAGCACCCGCCCATTCCAGCTGGTTACCGGCCGTGAATGGAAGGGGTCGGCTTTCGGCGGTGCTCGCGGACGTACCGATGTGCCGAAAATCGTGGATTGGTACATGGATGGAAAATTGAATATTGATGATTTGATTACCCATACCTTGCCACTTGAGCGCATTAACGAGGGCTTCGATTTGATGAAGAGCGGCGAATCGATTCGTTCCGTCGTGTTGTATTAAGAATGGGGGGTAAGCCATGCTTGAACTGATCAGCGAACACGCGTGTTTTGATGGTGTGCAGCGTTTTTATCGCCATCCTTCTGCGGCGATTGGCCTGCCCATGCGGTTTTCGGTATTTCTGCCGCCGCAGGCGCTGACCGGCAAAGTCCCCGCCTTGTTTTATCTGGCGGGCCTGACCTGTACGGAGGAAACCTTCATGGCCAAGGCGGGTGCCCAGCGGGTAGCAGCACAGCTGGGCATGATGCTGATCGCGCCCGACACCAGTCCGCGCGAGGCCAACCTGCCAGGAGAGACGCACAGCTGGGATATGGGTGTCGGAGCAGGTTTTTATGTCGATGCAACGGAAGCGCCCTGGGATCGGCATTACCGGATGTACAGCCACATCCTGGAGCTGTATGCGCTGGTGGTGCGGGAATTCCCGGTACAGCCTGACAGGATCGGCATTTTTGGACATTCTATGGGTGGGCACGGCGCGCTGGTGCTGGCGCTGCGCAATCCTGATCTGTTTAAAACCGTCTCGGCATTTGCGCCGGTTTGCGCGCCGAGTCAATCTCACTGGGGGATAAAAGCTTTCTCCGCCTATTTGGGCGACAATCAGGAGCGCTGGCAGCAATACGACGCCAGCGCACTGATGGAACGGCGCACGACACCATTTCCTGGCGGCATCCTGATTGATCAGGGCCTGAGCGATAAATTTCTGCCTGATCAACTGTTTCCGCAAGTGTTCGAAGCGGCTTGCCAGAAAGCACAACAACCCCTGGAACTGCGCCGACATGCCGGTTACGATCACGGGTATTACTTTATTTCGACCTTTGTCGAAGATCATCTTCGATTTCACTGTCGAAAATTAACCAGCAATATGGATTATTTGAGTTAAACAGGAGAAAATTTTATGATTAAAAGCAAAGCCTATGCGGCACAGAGCCCATCGAGCCCACTGACCCCTTTTGAAATTGATCGCCGTCCTCCCGGGCCCGAAGATGTACAGATTGACATCCTGTATTGCGGCGTCTGCCATTCTGACGTGCATACGGCCCGCAACGAGTGGGCAAATACCGTGTACCCTTCTGTGCCGGGCCATGAAATTGTCGGTCGGGTGGTCGCAGTGGGAGACAAGGTCACGGGTTTTAGGGTGGGTGACCTGGCCGGTGTGGGTTGCATGGTCGACAGTTGCGGTCATTGTCATCCTTGCGGTGAAGGCGAAGAACAGTATTGCGAAAACGGTTTTACCGGAACCTACAACGGCCCGCTTTTTGGCGGTGAAAACACGTATGGCGGTTATTCTCAAACCATCGTTGTCAAGGAATCTTTTGTTCTGCGCATACAGCACGACGAGAAGGATTTGGCGAGTGTGGCACCGTTATTGTGTGCGGGTATCACCACTTACTCGCCGTTGCGTCACTGGAAGGCCGGCCCCGGCAAGAAAGTGGGCATCGTCGGACTCGGCGGACTCGGGCACATGGGTGTGAAAATCGCTCACGCCATGGGGGCCCATGTGGTGCTGTTTACCACCTCCCCCAGCAAAATTGAGGATGGCAAGCGATTGGGTGCCGACGAGGTTTGCATTTCCACGGACCCTGCGCAAATGGCGGTGCATGCCAACCAGTTTGACTTTATCCTGAATACGGTTGCAGCACCCCATAACCTTGACCCGTTCCTGCAACTCCTCAAACTCGACGGCACCATGACGCTGGTAGGTGCTCCGGCAGAACCGCATCCGTCCCCGGGTGTGTTTAACCTCATCCTCAAACGGCGCCAACTGGCCGGTTCGCTCATCGGCGGCATTCGCGAAACGCAGGAGATGCTCGATTTTTGCGCCCAGCATCATATTGTGTCGGACATCGAACTCATTGACATGGCATACATCAACACGGCCTATGAGCGGATGCTCAAGAGTGATGTGAAATACCGGTTTGTCATCGATATGGCAAATTTGTAAAAAATCGCCAACTGTTCCTTTGGAGAGAAAAGATGAAAATCGGATTTATCGGACTAGGTCGGATGGGCGCAGGCATGGCCTCCCGCCTTTGTCAGGCGGGACATGACCTCACGGTATACAATCGTTCGCCTGAACGCCTGCAACCGCTGGTTGCAATCGGCGCTAAAGCGGCGAAAAATATCGCGGAGGTTTGCGATGCCGAGGTGGTATTTACCATGTTGGCCAATGACGCCGCGCTCGACGAGGTGATGCAGGGTCCTTCTGGCATGCTGGCGCATCTCAAATCAGGCGCCATACACGTCTCGTGCAGTACAGTGAGCGTCGCTTTGTCTGCACAGCTGGCGCAGGCGCATGGCGAGAGGCAGCAAGGCTATCTTGCTGCACCTGTATTCGGGCGGCCGGATGCGGCCGCAGCGGGCAAGCTTTTCATGGTTGCGGCAGGCAAACACGAACTCTTCGCCAAGATACAGCCGTTGCTGGATGTGTTGGGGCAGCGTTCTTTCATCGTGTCAGACGAGCCGGAGAAAGCCAATCTGGTGAAGTTGAGCGGGAATTTCCTGATCGCCACGGTGATCGAGTCGCTGGGCGAAGCCATGTCTTTGGTGGAAAAAGGGGGTGTAGACCGGCATCAATATCTCGATCTGTTAACCTCCAGTATTTTTAATGTTCCTCTGTACAAGAATTACGGTACCATGATCGCTGATCGTCATTTTGAACCCGCCGGCTTTGCCGCCCATCTGGGGCAAAAAGACATGCGCCTGCTTTTGGCTGCGGCGGAGGAATTAAAAGTACCCTTGCCTTTTGCCAGCGTGTTGCGTGATCGTTTTCTTGAACTGATGGCGCATGGCGGCGATCATCTCGACTGGTCGGCTGTAGGTAGCCTTGCTGCGAAGGATGCGGGGCTGATTTCCGGGTAGAGGATGGTCGCATGGGCTGTTGATTTGCCCCCGCGTAGCCAATGTCGTTATTTGTGCGGGGATCATAATGGAGGGATATTGATTGGACAAGTTGTTTTGTTCAGGCAAAATGTTTCGTTGGTGAGGAGGAGGATGTATGATTGTTCGCGGAAGGCCGTCCGGGTTAAGGTTGTTTCTGGTTTTTCGCGGTTCGGTGCTGAATCAGATATGGGGTGTTCTTTTAGTCAATATTTTCCTCGCGACTTTGGTTACGCTGAATCATGGCGAATTTTTCAGGCTGAAAATCACGCTGACGACTATTCCTTTTACCCTCATCGGCCTGCCATTAGCCATTTTTCTTGGCTTTCGCAATAATGCAGCCTATGATCGCTACCGGGAGGGTCGTAAACTGTTCACAGTAATTTACGGACTTCATCCATGGGCAGTCACCTGCGCCAGTATCCACTTCGCACCGTAGACATCATCGTCTATCCGGGCTTCAAAGCTTTAGAAGCCATAGGGCCATTGAAGGTGTTTGACTATACCAACCACTGCTTGCGCCAACGCAACCTGGCAGGCGGATACGAGGTCGTCATTGCTTCAACCATCACAGGCATGATTGCTTCGGATACCCTGATGTCGCTGAATGCGACGAAAGTGATTAGTCCGGGATCCCTGCCGGATATCGCACTGATTGTCGGTGCGCCAGATATTGAGAAAGCGCTGCAAGACGCTCCCGAAATTGTCGAATGGGCAAGAAACGCCGCACCCAAAATGAACAGGCTGGCAGCGTTATGTACAGGGAGTTTCTTTTTGGCTGAAGGCGGCGTGCTCAACGGTTTGCGGGCCACCACGCATTGGCGTTTTGCGGAACGCCTGCGCAAAAAATATCCTGGGATAAACGTGGATGCCGATGCAATTTTTATTCGCGAGGGGAATATATGGACCTCTGCCGGTGTCACAGCCGGAATGGATTTGGCATTGGCGATCGTAGAGGAAGATTTCGGTCGCGAAATAGCGCTCGAAGTGGCTCGCGACCTGGTCATTTACTTGAAAAGGCCGGGTGGGCAATCCCAGTTCAGTGTTCATCTTTCCAGCCAGATGACCGCCCAGCCGACGATACGTGAATTGCAGAACTGGATCATGTTGCACCTCAGCGACGACCTGAACATCCCTAAACTGGCAGCCCAACTGGCGATGAGCGAAAGAAATTTCGCCAGAGTGTTTCATCGGGAAACAACCGAAAGCCCGGCGGATTTTATAGAAAGAGCGCGTTTTGAAGCAGCTCGGCGCTTGTTGGAAGAAAACGCATCCCCGCTGAAAGTAATTGCCTTGAAAACGGGTTTTCGAACTGAAGAAAAAATGCGTCGCGTATTTCAGAAAAGGATAGGTGTCACACCCAAGGTATACCGCGAACGGTTTTCAACCACGGTATGAGCATGGTTGCCCAGGTATCTGTCAGACTCCCGGGCAATGGTGATTTAATGAAGTATTGCCGTCCACTGGCTTTTACCCTGATCGCATCAACTGTTTGCCCTGTGAACCATTGTCAACACCTGGAATAACTCATGATCACCAGTCCCGCACTTTCTGGCAATGTTCGACTCTCCTGCATCATTTGCGCTTTTAACGAGGCCCCGAGAATCGGTGCTGTACTTGAGGTGGTCTCTGCGCATCCACTTTTATATGAGGTTATTGTTGTGGATGATGGTTCGACCGACAATACGGCTGAGGCCGTCAGGCATTTTCCGATGGTCAAGCTCGTCTCTTATCCAGAGAATCGTGGCAAAAGTCACGCGATGGCAGCCGGCGTTGCTGTGGCGCAAGGTGGATTGCTCATGCTGCTCGACGCGGACCTCAAGGGCCTTGCCACCGAAGACGTTACGGCCCTCGCAGCCCCAGTTCTGTCGGGCGAGGCGGATGTGAGCCTTAGCTTGCGCCGGAATAGCCTGTCGATATTTCGCCTCATCGGTTTGGATTTCGTTTCGGGTGAGCGTGTAATCAGAAAGGAAATTTTGAGCCAAACACTCAGGGAGATTAATGGTCTGCCACGTTTTGGAATCGAGGTATTCATGAATAGCCAGATTATCGCGCGCCGACTTTCGATCGCAGTGATACGCTGGCCTCAGGTTACGCAATCCAGGAAAACCGAAAAGATGGGACGCTGGAAGGGTGTTGTGGCCGAATGGCGTATGATTGTCGATTTGTTTCATGTTGTTTATCCTCTCGTACTGATTTCACAATCCAGTCAGATGCTTTCATTGCGAGTGAGTTGTGCCGGTGTG
>JAJYMO010000096.1 GCA_021786845.1 Pseudomonadota bacterium
TGAGCAGGGTATTGATTACCACACCCTGTATGGCGTGAAGGATGCGGATATTGTTCCTTCTGGTTTCGCTGAGGTGGCTTTCCTGCAGGCACGCAAACATTTTGTTGTGGATCCTGCAATGTAAACCGTAGCAATGAGGTCACCGGCCTTCAGGCCGGTGGATATTTAGTCAGGGAGGGGTGTGCATCCCCTCCCTGACCGCGCCTTTAAAACCGCGCCCTTCAGGGCGGGGTTCGGCGCTCCTACCGGCCTAAAGGCCGGGGTTTTAAACCAGCAAGGAAAAAGGATAAATGATTGTAAAAAATACGCCTGATTCGAAAATAGGGTTGTCTTTCAGAATCAGGCGTTTATTTTTATTTCTGATTATGCATCAATTCACGTTATCGCTTGCAAGATATCCAATTTCTTTCTATAATTGCCCTCTTTTATTTATTTTAACTTGGGCTTCTTTATGGTTGTCGTTCGTCTCGCCCGGGGTGGTGCTAAAAACCGCCCATTTTTTAATGTCGTGGTTGCGGATTCGCGTTGCCGTCGTGATGGCCGTTTTATTGAGCGCGTGGGTTTCTATAACCCTGTTGCCAAGGCCGGTACAGAAAATTTACGCTTGAGTTTAGACCGCGTGAGTCATTGGGTTTCCCAAGGCGCTCAGGTCAGTGATGCCGTGGCCAAACTGGTCAAAATTGAAACAGCTCGCGTCGCCGGTTGATCTGGTGGTGATGGGGCGGGTGGCCGTCCCATTTGGTGTTCAAGGTTGGTTCAAGGTTCACACGTTTACCGAATTGGCAGATACCCTCGCGGATTATAGTGAGTGGAAACTTGCCGTTCAAGGCGCATGGCGTGCATACACTGTGCTGGATTGGAAGCTGCACAGCACTGGACTGGTTGCCCTGCTTGATGGGGTGAGTGACCGGGATGCGGCACTGGCTTTACGTGGCAGTGAGATTGCAATTCCGCGTGCCAGCCTGCCTGTTGCACCCGAAAATGAGTATTATTGGTCAGACTTGATCGGTCTGGCTGTCCTGAACGAACAAGATGTTCTGCTGGGTGAGATTACTGAAATTCTTGAAGCCGGTGCGCATGATGTCCTGGTTGTAAAAGGTGATCGTGAACGTTTAATTCCTTTCGTCGAACAAATTGTGCGTCATGTGGATGTGTCCGCTCGCCGTGTGACGGTTGACTGGCAAGCGGATTATTGATATTGGCTGTTATGAACGCCATGCAGTTTGATGTCATCACCTTATTCCCGGAAATGTTTGATGCCTTGACACGTTATGGCGTGACAGGACGCGCTTTTACCCGTGAGTTAGCCGCAGTGCGTTTATGGAATCCGCGCGAGTTTACGCACGACAATCACCGTACTGTAGATGATCGGCCTTATGGTGGCGGTCCGGGTATGGTGATGTTGGCCGAACCTTTGGACTGTGCACTGGATGCGGCGACTCAATGTCAGCATGAGCAAGGCGTCGAAACACCGCATGTGCTGTATTTGGCGCCTCATGGGCGTCGATTGGATCATGACATGGTCATGATGTTGGCGGCACGTCCGGGTTTGATCCTGTTGGCAGGTCGCTATGAAGGCATCGATCAGCGCCTGCTTGATCAACGGGTGCATGAGTGCGTATCGATCGGTGATTATGTGTTATCGGGCGGTGAACTGGCTGCCATGGTGCTCATGGACGCTGTGTTGCGACAATTGCCAGGCACATTGGGTGATACGCAGTCTGCCGGACAAGATTCTTTTGTCGATGGTTTGCTGGATTATCCTCATTATACCCGGCCGGAAATTTATCGCGGCTTGAGTGTGCCGGGGGTATTGATGTCAGGTGACCATGCGCGCATCAATCAGTGGCGCTTGCAACAATCCCTGTTGCTGACTGCCCAAGTGCGCCCTGATTTGTTGGTGCAGCGAGGAATGAGTGCAGAAGAACTCGCTTTGTTGGCCGAAGGCCAACGGGCAAGTAAATCGGAATAATCCGATAAGAGTACGAAATGCTTCGTCCTGTATGCGGTTTGCTGCATCGTTGGGAGGGAGGTTTTGTATTGCTTGATAAGGAATCCACCAAAGCTGGTCGTGGGTTCTCATAAAGTTCGTGTGTCAGGCGGCGGCCTGCTCCACACGGTAAGGTCAAGTGACCAGATTGTTTATCTATTAGGAGTGACGCAAATGAATATTATCCAGCAACTGGAAGAAGAAGAAATTGCCCGTTTGGGTAAAACCATCCCAAATTTTGCCCCCGGTGATACCGTGGTGGTGAATGTAAAAGTGAAAGAAGGCACGCGCGAGCGTGTTCAGGCGTACGAAGGTGTGGTGATTGCAATACGTCGTCGAGGTCTGAACTCTGCATTTACCGTACGTAAAATATCCGCCGGTGAGGGCGTGGAACGGACATTCCAGACCTACTCCCCTTTGCTTGACAGCATAGAAATCAAACGCCGGGGCGATGTACGTCGTGCCAAATTGTATTACCTCCGTGAGCGTTCAGGTAAATCTGCACGGATCCGTGAGAAACTGCCAGCGCGTAAAGTCAAGGTTGCACATCAGACCGCTGCCGTAGCTGATACGGAAGCTGCACCCGTTCCACAAGCGTAAAACGCATGTTCGGGTCGTGTTGCCCGGACATGATGCGCGCGATCCTTTCGGGTGGCTGTAGCGCCAATTAGACAGCCACCTGAATCATCAGTTCTTCCAGTGCTAACCAGGGGTCGCGTTTGTCCAGACCTTTCATCATACGATCTATGGTTGCAGCTTGATGCAACGCCATATCCAGTTTCAGTGGCGTCAGGCGACGTGCGGCGCGCTCGGTGAGCGATTGGCGGTTGTCCCATACCCCCAGCTTGCGCATGGCCTGTTTTAATGCGTCTCCAGTCAGGCCTGCTAATTGTCTGAGTAGGCGTAATTCGCGCGTGAGCGCCCACAACACCAGCGTACTGGCCTCTCCTTCACCCTTTAAGCCATGTAAAATCCGGATCAGGCGTGGCAGATCCCCAGCGAGCAACGCATCAGCCAGTTTGAATACGTCATAACGCGCCACATCCAATACGGCATCTTGCACCTGTTCAAAGCTGAGAGATCCGGCCGGGTGCAACATCCCCAGTTTGAGAATTTCCTGCTGTGCGGCAAGCAAGTTGCCTTCAACTTTTTCGGTAATGAGCCGCAATGCAGGTGGTGTGGTGTGTTGGTGTTGCTGGGCGAGGCGTTCGGAAATCCAGCGCGGTAGCTGTTCAATCGTCACTGGCAGCACACCTACCATCACTGCGGCTTGCTCTAGCGCAGTGAACCATTTTGAGCCAGATGTGGCGCGGTCTGGTTTGGGTAACGTGATTAAGGTTAAGGTGTCGGCGGGAAGATGGGTACAATAGCTGATCAGTGCCCGCGCGCCTTCGGTGCCCGGCTTCCCTGATGGAATGCGCAATTCTATCAGACGCCGCTCCGCAAATAATGACAGATGGCGACTGCTTTGCAATAATTCATCCCAATCAAAACGGCCTTCAATTTGATGGATTTCACGCTGACTGTAGTGCTGAATACGCGCTTGTCGGCGTATGCTGTCGCAGGCTTCCTGGACCAGCAGGATTTCGTCACCATGTACACAGTACAAAGTGGCCAGCGACTTGTTCAAATGAGCGGGCAATTGTTCGGAACGCAAACGCATGGCAGTTTAATGAGGCCCAGGAAGTATGAAGATGTCGTGTGCCGGTTTATTCCGTCGCGGGAGCCGGAGAAACGGGCGTCTTTTGTGGCATGGAAATTCGGCGCAAAATTTGATGCGCGGCATCGGTTTGCATGTCACGGTTGAGGAAATCCTCCTCGCCACCATAGGCATAAGGTTGGTTGGGATTAAAACTCATATCGCGGTTTAACACAATTTTAGAGGGGGGGATGACGACTTTCCCGTCTGCGGTGAGTAATTGATATTCAACCTGGTATTGCAATTGATATTCGCTCACCAGACCTGCCCCCGTGATGGCAAGAATCAACTGTTGACCACTTTCATTCAGAATTTGCAGGATACGTTCAGATTTGGCCGGAGATTTTGCGAGCTTTTCAGGGTGCCCACCGAGGATAATCATTTGGCGCAAGACGTTGGCCACTGCCCCGCCATTACTTTCGATATAAATCGAACTAAAGGGAATATCTGTTTGGTTACTTAAATGAAAACCGCAGCCAGAAAGCGAAATGCTGGTCACAAGAACGCTCATGGCGGCAAAAAACAAATTGAAATATGCTTTTGGCATAGCGATGCTCCTTTATAAAACAATATTCACCAAGCGGCCCGGTACAATGATAATTTTTTTTGGTTGCTGCCCCGAAAGGTGCTTGATGACGCTGGGTTCTGCGAGCGCCTCCCGTTCAATGTCAGCTTGAACGGCGTTGCGATCCATACAAATTTCCCCCCGCAGTTTGCCGTTGACTTGTACCATGAGTTTAAGGGTGTCCTGTTGAAGGGCGGTTTCGTCAATGATCGGCCAGCACTGGCTTTCAAGCGAACTGTCTGGGCATAATTCAGGCCACAGTGCAGTACACAGGTGCGGTGCAATAGGGGATAACATGATCAGCATGGCTTCCAGCGCTTCCTGCACAACCTGGCGTGCAAGCAGGCTATGGTCATCCAGTCGGTGCAGGCTGTTAAGCAACTCCATAATACTGGCGATCGCAGTGTTAAAAGTTTGGCGCCGGCTGTAATCATCACCAATTTTTTTGATGGCATTGTGTAACTGCCGACGCAAAGTTTTCAGCGGTTCGCTGAGTGGGGTATGCGCAGCGCCGTCCTGAAATGACCATGCGGTGACTGTGCCTGCATGGATATGTTCCATACAAAAGTGCCAAAGACGGCGCAAAAAGCGGTATGCACCTTCTACGCCGGCATCCGACCATTCCAGGCTTTGTTCCGGTGGTGCAGCAAACATCATAAACAGGCGAGCCGTATCTGCTCCGTACTGGTCGATGAGGGTTTGCGGATCGACACCGTTGTTGCGAGACTTGGACATTTTTTCAATGTTGCCTATGCTCACTGGCGCCCCGTCTGCCTTGAGCACCGCGCTGGCGGGACGGCCCCTTTCATCATTGCTTAATTCAATTTCGGCCGGGCTGTACCAGTCTTTTTTTCCATCGGGATATTCACGATGGAATGTTGGTGCGATCACCATACCCTGAGTGAGCAGGCGGGAAAATGGTTCATCGCAGTGAAGTAAACCCTGGTCGCGCATCAGCTTGTGAAAAAAACGTGCGTACAAAAGGTGCAAGATAGCATGTTCAATACCGCCAATGTACTGATCAACGGGCAACCAGTATTTGGCCCGCTCGTCCAGCATTGCAGTGCCGCAATCATGACTGGCATAGCGGGCGTAATACCAGGACGATTCAACAAAGGTATCCATGGTGTCGGTTTCACGTCGCGCGTCACGCCCACAGTTTGGGCAGGTGCAGGCGTAAAAATCGGGGGACTGTGCCAGGGGTGAGCCGGCACCGGTCACCACCACATCCTCAGGCAAAATAACTGGCAAGTCCTGGGCAGGAACGAGTACATCGCCACAATATTCGCAATGAATAATGGGTATCGGGCAGCCCCAGTACCTTTGGCGCGAAATACCCCAGTCGCGCAGACGGAACTGGGTGCGCTTGCCGCCCAATTGGTGCACGACCAGTTCGTTGCTGATGGCGTCGAAGGCGGTGTCAAAATTCATGCCGTCGTACACGCCGGAAGCAAACAGGGTTCCTCGCTCAGCAAAACAGCTTTGCCAGCCATGCGTCCAATCAATAACCTGATTGGAATTTATTCCATGCAAAGCAGGTCTTGAAATATTTTCAAGACCATCAAAAAGAGCGTTTGAATCGTTTAAAAGTGATTCGGAAGCTAATTGGTAATCTCCAGGAATGATGACAGGTTTGACGCAAAGCTTGTATTTCTGCGCAAATTCAAAATCGCGCTCGTCGTGCGCGGGTACGGCCATTACCGCGCCTTCGCCATAGGCCATCAACACGTAATTGGCTACCCAAACGGGTAATTTTTCACCGTTCAATGGGTGTATGACAAACAGCCCGGTGTCCATGCCCAATTTGGCTTGTGTGGCCACATCGGCTTCAGCCACGCTACCGCGTTGGCATGCTGCAATAAATTCGGCCAGTTGGGGATGCTGCTGTGCGGCATGTGTGGCAAGCGGGTGACCGGCCGCCACCGCGACATAGGTAACCCCCATCAAGGTGTCAGGTCGGGTGGTATAGACCTTGAGCACGCCCTCAAGACCGATGCTGTCACTGTCATACGGAAAATGTACTTCGCAACCATGGCTTTTCCCTATCCAGTTGCGTTGCATGGTTTTTACCTGTTCCGGCCAATGCGGGAGGTGATCGAGGCCGGATAATAATTCTTCTGCATAGGCAGTGATTCGCATGTAATACATGGGTATTTCACGTTTTTCAATCAGTGCGCCACTGCGCCACCCGCGTCCGTCTATCACCTGCTCATTGGCTAAAACGGTGTGATCCACAGGATCCCAGTTGACCATGGCGGATTTGCGATAGATCAGGCCTTTTTTAAACAGTTCGGTAAATAACCATTGCTCCCAGCGATAATAATCGGGCTTGCAGGTGGCCAGCTCGCGCTGCCAATCGATGGATAATCCCAACCGTTTTAACTGGTTGCGCATGTGCGCGATGTTGTCGTAGGTCCAGGCCGCGGGTGGAACGCCATGTTTAATGGCTGCATTTTCTGCGGGCAAACCAAAGGCATCCCAACCCATAGGTTGCATAACATGGAATCCTTGCAGGCGATGGAAACGTGCCAGCACATCGCCAATGGTGTAATTGCGCACATGCCCCATATGCAGCTTGCCGGAAGGATAGGGAAACATGGACAAGCAGTAATATTTAGGCTGACTGGAATTTTCATCCACATGGAAAGTATGTTGGTCTTCCCATCGTTGTTGAATGACTGGTTCGATATTTTGGGGGGAATATTGCGTGTGCATAAATTTAGGGCGTAGCATGAATAGTGTGCCATTATCGTAGAAAAAGACCTCTTCCGCCAGCGCAGAACGGTGGGGATGCGTGACATCTCGTCTATTTCTCCATTATACTTGCAGGTTACAATACATTAAATTTTGCGAGTGGAGTAATTATGTCAAAAAAACATCCAGTGATTGCTGTGACCGGTTCATCTGGTGCGGGTACAACCACCGTCAAACGTGCTTTTGAGCACATTTTCCATCGTGAAGGCATCAACCCGGCAATTATTGAGGGTGATAGTTTTCACAGCCTGTCACGGATACAATTTCGTGAGGCAGTGAAAAAAGCCGAAGAGGCGGGTGATAAGCATTTTAGCCATTTTGGTCCCAAGGCCAATCATTTTGATAAAATTGAAGCCCTGTTTAAAAGTTATGGTGAAACAGGGGGCGGCCAAAAACGTTTTTACATTCACAGTGATGAAGAAGCCGCTTTTCATAACAAACGTTTGAATACCCAACTTGTAGCGGGCGAATTTACGCCATGGGAAGCCGTACCAGTGGGCACGGATTTATTGTTTTATGAAGGTTTGCATGGTCTGGCTGTCGATGGTGAAGTCAATCTGGCTAAACATGTTGATTTGGGCGTGGGTGTGGTGCCCGTGGTCAATCTGGAATGGATACAAAAAATTCACCGCGATGCGGCTGAGCGTGGTTATTCAGCAGACGTGATCGTGGACACCATCATGCGCCGTATGCCCGATTATGTGAATTACATTACGCCACAGTTTTCACGCACTCATGTGAATTTTCAGCGTGTGCCAACGGTGGACACCTCTAATCCTTTTATTAGCCGTGATATCCCGACGCCTGATGAAAGTTTTGTGATTGTTCGGTTTAGTGAGCATCGCGGTGTTGATTTCCCATTCCTGATCAATATGATCCCGGATTCATTTATGTCTCGCTCCAACACCCTGGTCGTGCCCGGCAGCAAGATGGGTTATGCGATGGAACTGATCCTGGGCCCAATGATTGAGCGCATGATCGAAGAAAAACGGAAAGGATAACGTCTGTTAACCCTCAAAGCATTAAGGCGGGTGCTTTGTCGTGTTTTGGTCTTGTTGCTGCAAAATTTGGGTGAGGCTTAAGCCAATAACCATTCTGCGCTGGGCAAAATATTGTCCAGAAAACGTGTAAACGGCAGTTTGAGTTGTGTTTCCAGTGCCGTTGCGCGAAATTTGAGTTGCCTGAGGCTCTGAAATTTTGGCTGGGCGTTGAAGGCAAACACGATTACATTGCCGTATTTTTCTGCGGGCAGTTTCAGGGTGCGACCCTCAAATGCCAGTTCAATCCGTTGGCAATATTGGCCGAACAGTTTGTCACTGCCCCACAGGTTGATGCTTAAAACACCCTGCTGTGACAGCGCATCACGGCATTGCCGATAAAATATTTCAGTAGCCAGCGCGTCTACCTGGCAGTGCGCATCAAAGCCATCCAAAAAAATACTGTCCCAGTTACGCTGATGGACAATGTTTTCCGCTGCATCTGTCTGAACAATATTTAAGCGCTGTTCGTCGCGGGGAAGGTGGAAGTATTGGTAAGCGGCCTTGATGACTTCTGGATGGTTGTCCACCGCGCACAATTCCATCTGTGGAAACTGGTGGTAGAGAAATTTTGCCACAGACCCGCCACCCAAACCAATCAGCAAGGCATTGTCGGGTACGTCGCCAAACAACAGGAAGCCCATCATGGCTTGGGTATAACTCAATTCCAGATCGTTCGGTGCAGATAACCGCATTGCTGATTGTATGGCGTCATCACCCAAATGCAGACAGCGCACACCATTTTGTTCACTGATTTGTACAGTGTCGAGTGTCGAAACCGCCTTGTGAATGCGGCGAGAAAAAAATCTCATATCCAAATCCTGGCTTTCTCTGTTTTAGTATACGAAATCCGAGTATAAATTCGGTTAAAATAGCGGCTTATCTATCTGTGGAATATACCATGCGCGCATCACATTTTTTTCTTTCTACCCTAAAAGAAGCCCCTGCAGAAGCGGAGTTGGTCAGTCATCGGTTGATGTTGCGCGCTGGGTATATTAAAAAACTGGGTTCTGGTTTGTACACATGGATGCCGTTGGGCTTACGGGTGCTGCGCAAGATAGAAGCGGTGGTGCGAGATGAAATGAACACTGTGGGTGCGCTTGAAGTATTGATGCCGGCAGTGCAACCGGCAGAATTGTGGCAGGAAACAGGGCGCTGGGATCAGTTTGGTCCGCAAATGCTTAAAATCCGTGATCGCCATGCGCGTGAGTTTTGCTTTGGCCCTACCCATGAGGAGGTGGTCACTGATGTGGTACGTCGTGAGATAAAAAGTTATCGTCAATTGCCCTTGACCTTGTACCAGATTCAAACGAAATTCCGTGATGAAATTCGTCCCCGTTTCGGTGTGATGCGCGCACGGGAATTTGTGATGAAAGATGCCTATTCTTTCCACGCCGATTTTGCTGGTTTACAAACCACTTATCAGTCCATGTATGCGGCATATAGCCGAATTTTTACCCGACTGGGGCTTAAATTTCGTGCCGTGGCGGCTGACACTGGGGCCATAGGCGGATCAGGGTCACACGAGTTTCATGTGTTGGCCGATTCAGGTGAAGACGCGATAGCATGGTGTCCTCAATCGGATTATGCCGCCAATATTGAATTGGCTGAGGCGGTCGCGCCAGCCGCTGTGCGTGGGGTTGCACAGGAAGCGATGCATAAAATTGCCACCCCCGGCTATTGCAGCATTGAAGCGGTCTCCGTGGCGTTGAACCTGCCTGCTGCACAATTGGTGAAAACATTGCTGGTTCAGTCGGGCGAGACTGTTGTGGCTTTGTTATTGCGAGGGGATCATCAACTCAATGAAATCAAAGCTGCCAAGGTGCTGGGCCAAGAATTTCGTCTTGCTGATGAGGCGGTGTTGCGGACAGTGACCGGTTGTGCGCCGGGATCAATAGGCCCTGTGGGATTGTCGATCCGTGTGATTGCTGACCGCAGTGTGATGACAATGAGCGATTTCGTGTGCGGTGCTAACGAGGAAGGTTATCATTGGCGTGGGGTAAATTTTGGACGCGATTTACCCGAACCGGAAGTGGCTGATCTGCGTAATGTCGTGTCAGGTGATCCCAGTCCGGATGGGCAAGGTGAGCTGGCGCTGTGTCGAGGCATAGAAGTGGGCCACATTTTTCAATTACGCACGACTTATTCGGCTGCCATGTCTTGTCAGTTTCTCGATGAGCAGGGCCAATCGCAGATTGCAGAAATGGGTTGCTATGGCATTGGCGTGTCACGTATTGTGGCGGCGGCGATTGAACAAAATTTTGATGACCGCGGTATGTGTTTGCCGGCAGCTATCGCGCCGTTCACCCTGGCCATTGTGCCGGTGGGTTTGCGTAAATCAGAGGCGGTGCGCGAAATGTCCGAGCGTCTGTATGTTGAGTTTTCCAGGCTGGGAATAGACGTTTTGCTGGATGATCGCGATGAGCGGTTGGGTGTTATGTTTGCGGAGATGGAGTTGATCGGTATTCCGCACCGTTTGGTGATTGGTGAGCGCGCTTTGGTCGCCGGTGAGGTAGAATATCAGGGGCGTACCGACTTGCAGGCGCAACGCGTGTCGACGGAAGGATGTGTGGCGTGGGTGCTGGAAAAATTGAAGCTTCGTTAATCAACCCATTGAACCTGTGTCGGAATAGGTTCTGGCATGGCCTTGGTTGCAGTTTGAAAAGCCGATGGCTGATGATCGTGCTGATGATGTGGCAAAGTTTGCCCGCAATGGCTGGACATCAGCTGTACGAACCTTTGAGTAACAGTGTGTGCGCGAGTTTGAGTTCTGCGGTGTCAGACAGACCGGTGACACATGCTGCACTGTTGGAATCACCTGATGCAAAAGCGTGGCTGCAAGAAATGTCGCGCCGTTTGGCGCACCGTATGCCAGATAGCCAGCAACGCAAGGAATTTTTGTCCACGGTTTATTACGAATCGGTGCGTGCAGGTTTGGACCCTGAAATGGTGATGGGTTTGATTGAGGTGGAATCCGGTTTTAACAAGTATGCAATCTCTACTGCCGATGCGCGCGGTTATATGCAGGTAATGCCCTTCTGGGTTGGATTGGTGGGCACGAAGGGGCAGGATCTGTTTCATCTGCGTACCAATTTACGTTATGGTTGCAATATTTTGCGTTTGTATGTTGATATGGAAAATGGCAATTTGTACCGGGCGTTGGGGCGCTACAATGGCTCCCTGGGGCAGCCGCAGTATCCCATGATGGTGGTGGGGGCGTGGAAGAA
>JAJYMO010000065.1 GCA_021786845.1 Pseudomonadota bacterium
CAAGTTAAGCGCAAAGCGCGGCCGGAGCCAAAGTAGGTCATCGTCAGACTTCCAACAATTAAAAGCCCCGGTTTATGCCGGGGCTTTTTGCGTTTCATCGCAACGGGTCTTGGCAGACCTCGCAATGTTGGATAAACTTAACCAACAGATCAAAGCCGTTTCGGCAATAAAGGCTTGCATACCGCGTTTTTCATCCCGGATTTAGAGTAAGATTCGCACTTTTTCTGAGTTAAAAGCCAGATTTTTAACGTAACAAGGCAATAAATTAAGGATAGGGTAAAGAAGAATAATGACGGCGTTTTTAGATCTTCCGCTACTTAGCCGGGCGCAGGGCACGGTAAGCCTGCCAGGCTCCAAGAGTTTGTCCAATCGGGTGTTGTTGCTGGCAGCATTGTCCAGTGGTGAGACGCGGATAAATCGCTTGCTGGACTGCGATGATACGAGAGTGATGATTGATGGACTCGGACAGTTGGGGGTTGTTTGTGAGCGCATTGGGCTTGGTCAGAATTACATTGTGCATGGGGTGGCGGGAAATTTCCCAGTCAAAGAAGCAGATTTGTTTTTAGGGAATGCTGGTACGGCATTTCGCTCATTAACAGCGGTTTTGGCGCTGTCTGGCGGTCATTACCGCTTGTCCGGCACATCCCGCATGCACGAACGACCAATTGCTGATTTGGTCGATGCTTTGCGAACATTGGGTGCACAGATCACATACTTGGGTGCGTTGGGTTATCCGCCATTGCAGATTGCCCCACCGGTGTTGTTTGGAGAGGTTGCTGTCAGCGTACGGGGAAATGTGTCCAGCCAATTTTTAACAGGTCTGTTGCTGGCGATACCGCTGCTTGGGCGAGAGGTTAACGTACAGGTTGAGGGGGAGTTGATTTCCAAACCTTACGTTCACATCACATTGAATTTGATGCGGCGTTTTGGGGTGGGCGTGGTCAATGAGGGCATGCATGCGTTTCGCGTGCCCGCTGGCAGTCATTACAGTAGCCCTGGAACGATAGAGATTGAAGGAGATGCCTCTTCGGCTTCCTATTTCCTCGCGGCAGGCATTATTGGTGGTGGTCCGGTGCGTGTAGAAGGTGTTGGGAGCCTCAGTATTCAAGGGGATGTTCGTTTTGCTGAGGTGCTGGCGCAAATGGGTGCAATCATTGAATATGAGGATCATGCTATTGTCGCGCGTTGCGGAGAGGTTTTGCATGGCATCGATGGCGATTATAATCATATCCCGGATGCAGCCATGACTATCGCTGTCCTGGCCTTGTTTGCGCAAGGAGAAAGCGTGTTGCGTAATATTGGCAGTTGGCGAGTCAAGGAAACTGACCGCATCACAGCGATGGCCACAGAGTTGCGCAAGGTGGGGGCTTTGGTAGAGGCTGGGGAAGATTATTTGCGTATTACGCCTCCGGTGCGTTTTATCCCCGCGACCATAGACACTTATGATGACCATCGTATGGCGATGTGTTTTTCCCTGGTAGCGCTTGCCGGGGTACCGGTACGGATCAATGACCCGGCATGTGTGAACAAAACATTCCCCAACTATTTCAGTGTGTTTTCAGCGATTACGCGGTAAATCTTATGACCTGTCATTCAATTCCTGTTATCGCTATTGACGGACCTTCTGCATCGGGCAAGGGAACGGTGGCAGCGCTGGTGGCGCAACGACTCGGTTTTCACTGTTTGGACAGCGGTGCGCTTTACCGCTTAACGGCTTTGGTTGCGAACAGCAATGGCGTGGCTTTGAGTGACGAAGCCGGGTTGGCGCAAGTGGCGTTAAGTTTGGATGTCGAGTTTGTGGCAGGCGGCATGACCTTAATGGGTCGGCCCGTGGATGAGGCCATGCGCAGTGAAGCCATCAGTGCTGCGGCCTCACGTGTGGCCCAATATCATGGTGTGCGCATGGCCTTGCTGGCGCGACAGCGCGCATTTCGCCAGGCACCCGGATTGGTGGCTGATGGGCGAGATATGGGCTCAGTGGTGTTCCCCGATGCGTGCTTGAAGCTATATTTAACGGCGAGTGTGGAAATGCGTGCGGAACGTCGTTATAAGCAGTTGATGGAGAAAGGAATACATGTTATTCTTCGTAACTTGCTTGATGAATTGCGTGAACGTGATTTGCGTGATGCCACGCGCCAGCTTGCGCCATTGATTCAACAAGCAGATGCCATATTGTTGGACACCAGTCAGATGACGATTGCAGAAGCCGTTGAATTTGTGTTGGTGCACTACGAAAAGGTAAGGGTTCGTGAATGAGTATGCGGGCCCTAATGGGTGTTCGGATGGATGTCCATCCCGAATCAATTTAATTTTCCCCGCCATGTGGTGGGTTTTTGCTTAGGTCATTTGTTCATGTCTATTGTTTCCACCTCTACCGTTGCCGAATCAGGCATGGAAAGTTTCGCTGCTTTATTTGAAGAAAGTCTGAGTCGGCAAGAGCTGCGCGCTGGCGAAGTGATTACTGCAGAAGTCGTTGCGATTGACGACAATTTTGTTACCGTGAATGCGGGACTTAAATCTGAAAGTTTGATTGCCAGAGAAGAATTTCTTACCGATCGTGGTGAACTGGAAGTGGCCGTGGGCGATTTCGTCAGCGTTGCCATCGAAATGCTGGAAGATGGTTATGGCGCTACACGTTTATCGCGTGACAAAGCCAAACGGTTGGCGGCCTGGATAGGATTAGAAAAATCCATGGAAGACGGTGAAATTATCACCGGCATGGTGAATGGTAAAGTAAAAGGCGGTTTGACCGTCATGGTCAACGGCATTCGTGCCTTCTTGCCGGGTTCACTGGTGGATGTCCGCCCAGTGAAGGACACCACGCCCTATGAAAACAAGGAAATGGAATTTAAGGTCATTAAACTTGACCGTAAACGTAATAATGTCGTGGTTTCCCGTCGAGCCGTACTGGAAGCCACCGTGGGCGCTGACCGTGACGCTTTAATGGCCAATTTGAAAGAAGGCTCTATCGTCAAAGGTGTGGTGAAAAACATCACCGATTACGGCGCATTTGTTGATTTGGGTGGTATTGACGGCCTGTTACATATTACTGACATGGCTTGGCGTCGTGTGAAGCATCCAACTGAAGTGGTGCAAGTAGGTGATGAAGTCGAAGCCAAGATTCTTAAATTTGATCAAGAAAAAAACCGTGTTTCATTAGGCATCAAACAATTGGGTGATGATCCCTGGCATGGTTTGGCACGGCGTTACCCTTCCGGTACGCGCATGTTCGGCAAGGTGGCTAACCTGACTGACTATGGCGCGTTTGTGGAAATTGAAACTGGAATTGAAGGCTTGGTTCACGTTTCTGAAATGGATTGGACGAACAAAAACGTACACCCATCTAAAGTTGTACAACTCGGCGATGAAGTTGAAGTCATTGTGCTGGAAATTGATGAAGAACGCCGTCGCATTTCTCTGGGCATGAAACAGTGCAAAACAAACCCATGGGATGATTTTGAAGCCAGCCATAAAAAAGGCGACAAAATCTCCGGCCAGATCAAATCAATTACTGATTTTGGTGTGTTTATTGGTTTGCCCGGCGGCATAGATGGTTTGGTGCACTTGTCTGATTTGTCCTGGACCTTGCCCGGCGAAGAAGCTGTGCGTAATTTCCGTAAGGGTGATGAAGTTCAAGCTGTGGTGCTGGCGATAGATGTGGAGCGTGAACGCATTTCCATGGGCATCAAGCAGGTTGAAAATGATCCTGTCAGCAGTTTCGTGAGTAATTTTGATAAAGGCAGTCTGGTCAAGGGGACTGTCAAGTCGCTCGATGCAAAGGGTGCTGTGATTCAACTCGAAAATGATGTAGAAGCTTACTTGCGCGCATCGGAGTTTTCGCGTGATCGGGTTGAAGACATTCGCAACCACCTCAAAGAGGGTGATGTCATTGAGGCCATGATCACTAATGTGGATCGCAAAACCCGTAGCATTCAATTGTCCATCAAAGCGAAAGATGCAGCTGAACACACTGAAGCCATGCAAAAAATGGCAAGTGATCAGTCTGCTAACAGCGGGACCACCAATTTGGGCGCCTTGCTGAAAGCAAAACTTGACAACCGTAACGCTTAATTCTGAAAGGCAACGACATGACCAAGTCCGAACTTATTTCACAACTGGCAACACGCTATCCTTTGTTGGCTGTTTCTGATACAGAACTGGCGGTAAAGGTTATGCTGGATGCGGTTTCTCGTAGTTTAGCGGAAGGTAAACGCGTAGAGATAAGGGGTTTTGGCAGCTTTAACCTGAATTATCGCCCACCACGTGCAGGGCGTAATCCAAAGACAGGCTCTCCGGTTGCTGTGCCAGCGAAATATGTTCCGCATTTTAAGCCAGGTAAGGAATTGCGGGAACGGGTGGATTATCCTCTGTAATAGAGGCGTAAAAAAAAAAGCTTAACTAACGGCGTTCTCATAAGGGGCGCCGTTTTTTCTGGTTACATTTGCGCAGATGCGCGACCTGGTTTGGTTGGTCATTCGTTATATTGGGGACATAAGCGGATGACAGTGATGTAGAAGTCAAAAATTTATCGTTTTTTCTCCGATTGGAATACTGTTGGTTGGAGGATGCGGACCGTATTGTCAGTCACCAGTGAAACCCACACACTTTGGCATGAGTTAGGGAGACGAATAAAAGATGCGTTATGTAAGCGGTTTGATCAAGCTGATGTTGTTTGTTTTGTTATTGAGTTTTGCAATTGCAAACAGTGGGTTGGTGGTGTTGCATTATTATTTTGGTTATCAGTGGCAAGCGCCGCTGGTACTGATTATTCTGGTGGTGTATGTGTTGGGCACGGCAACTGGGGTCATGGCTTGTTTGGGTTATTTGTTCCGCCAGCGGCGAGAATTGCAAGCTTTACGTGTGGCGCTGGCTGCTTGCCGGTCTTTGCCCACGCATCACTCACATTAAACTAAATACGGACTAGTGATTTAACGATGGAATTTGAACTCTGGTGGTTACTTGCGTTACCCTTGTTTTTTGGATTAGGGTGGTTGGCAGCTCGTGTGGATATACGTCAAGTCATGACAGAATCCAGAGCTGTACCTGCTTCATATTTTCGTGGGCTGAATTATTTGCTCAATGAGCAACCTGATCGCGCGATAGAGGCCTTTATCGAAGTAGTGAAAGTCGACAGCGATACCGTCGATTTGCACTTTGCGCTGGGGGGCTTGTTTCGTAAACGCGGTGAAGTTGAGCGCGCTATTCGTATGCACCAAAACCTGGTTGACCGCGAAGATTTGTCGGTGGAACAGCAAGTTAAAGCACGCTTTGAGCTGGGGCAGGATTATCTTAAAGCCGGGTTGCTTGACCGCGCCGAAGCCATTTTTACTCATTTAAATATGGGTGAAATGGCGGAGCAAGCAAGAAATTTTTTGCTGGAAATTTATGTGCAGGAAAAAGACTGGAGTAAAGCCATTTCTGCTGCACAGGAGTTGTCGCGAGGCAGTAATCAGGCCTTGCATGTGGAAATTGGGCATTATTACTGCGAATTGGCCAATCAGGCATGGTTAGGTGATCAGATTGAGGTGGCGCGGGCTTATCTCAGTGATGCGCTGACAGCCAATCGCGATTGCGTGCGAGCCAATATGCTGTTGGGCGACATTGCGATCGGTCGTGATGAAGTCAATGCTGCGATTACCGCGTGGCGCAGGGTAGAATCACAAAATGAGCCCTATCTGACCCTGGTGGCAGAACGTATTATGGCGGCGTATCGTCGTGCAGGTCGTGAAGCGGAAGGACTGGCTTTTTTGCGTCATGCGTTAAACAGGCAAGCCTCGCATGAATTATTTGATGTAGAATTTTCTGCCGTGCTTCGACTGGAAGGTGCACAAGCGGCCTGGGTCGTTGCGAATGAGCAATTGCGGCGCAGCACCAATTTGCGTAGTCTGGACAGGATGCTTGAAGCAGAAATCATGATTGCGCCATCTGAGCGACAAGCGGAGGTACAACTGGTCAAACAGGCTGTACATGCTCATGTGCATAGCTTGTTGGTATATCAATGTCAAGACTGTGGTTTTAAAGCGCGTAGTTTTTTTTGGCGTTGCCCTGCCTGTGGTCAGTGGGACAGTTTCCCCCCTCAAAGGAAAGAGGATTAAGGAGACCTGAGTACTATGCAAAAATCACCGATCATTGTTGCGCTGGATTTTAATCTGCCTGAAGTGGCTTTGTCACTGGTTGATCGTTTAACGCCAGAATTATGCCGGCTCAAAGTGGGCAAGCAATTGTTTACGATTGCAGGGCCTGCATTGGTATCCCAGTTGATACAGCGTGGATTCGATGTGTTTCTCGATTTGAAGTTTCATGATATCCCGACAACGGTAGAATTAGCGAGTCGGGCCGCAGCCAATTTGGGCGTGTGGATGCTCAATGTGCATGCCCTGGGTGGTACGGACATGATGCGTGCTGCACGTGAAGGGGTTGGACATGCCTCAGATCGTCCCATGTTAATCGCCGTGACTGTGCTGACCAGTATGAATGCAAGAGATATGGCTGATATTGGATTGGCAGGCCCACCAGAAACTGCTGTGTTGCGTCTGGCGCATCTGGCTCAATTGTCCGGGTTGGACGGCGTGGTATGTTCTGCTCAAGAGGCGGCGCTGTTAAAACAACATGCAGGTGCGGATTTTAAATTGGTCACGCCGGGGATACGTCCAGTGTCTTCTGAACAAGATGACCAACAGCGTGTGATGACTCCTGTGGCCGCATTGATGGCGGGTTCGGATTATCTTGTGATTGGACGTCCTGTCACGCATGCACCTGATCCTTTGCTTGCATTGCAAGAGATCCATCAACAAATCAGTACAATTTCTCCTGGGAGTTAGACAATGAAAGTGACGGTAATTGGTACCGGTTATGTGGGCTTAGTGAGTGGTGCGTGTTTGGCCGAAGTGGGTAACAATGTGATGTGCCTTGATGTGAATGCTGAAAAAATTGCAATTTTACAGCAAGGGGGTATTCCTATTTTTGAACCTGGATTGGATGATCTGGTAAAACGGAATGTGGCGGCAGGGCGCTTACAATTTACCACGGACGTTGAAGCCGCCGCGCACCATGGCATGATTCAGTTTATTGCTGTTGGAACACCACCCGACGAAGACGGCTCAGCTGATTTGCAGTACGTGGTAGCCGCTGCCCGCAGTATCGGTAAATACATGGGTGAATACCGGTTGGTGGTCAATAAATCGACCGTGCCGGTGGGCACGGCGGATAAGGTACGGGCGGCGGTGCGGGAAGAGTTAAACAAACGCAGTTTGGACATCGAGTTTAGTGTGGCATCAAATCCCGAGTTTCTGAAAGAAGGTGCGGCCATAGAGGACTTTATGCGGCCAGATCGTATTGTGATTGGCACGGACAATGCACGCGCCACCGATTTAATGCGCAAACTGTATGCGCCGTTTCAACGTAATCATGAGCGTTTGGTGGTCATGGATGTGCGCTCATCGGAGCTCACCAAATACGCTGCCAATGCCATGCTGGCCACCCGGATTTCGTTTATGAACGAGTTGGCTAATTTGGCAGAAAAAATGGGTGCAGACATTGAATCTGTGCGTAAAGGTATCGGCTCGGATGAGCGCATTGGCTATCATTTCTTGTATCCGGGTTGTGGTTATGGCGGGTCGTGCTTTCCAAAGGATGTGCAGGCATTGCGCCGCACTGCTGCTGAAAACGGCGTGCCAATGCGGGTGATTGATGCTGTGGAGGCTGCAAATGAAGCCCAGAAACACCTGTTGCTGTCAAAAATAATTGCCCGCTTTGGCGAGGATTTGAGCGGCAAACGTTTTGCATTGTGGGGGTTGTCATTTAAACCGAATACAGATGACATGCGGGAAGCACCGAGCAGGGTGTTGATGGAGGGGTTGTGGCAGCATGGTGCAGACGTGGTCGCATTTGACCCGGCGGCAGCACATGAAACTCGGCGCATCTACGGTGATCACCCTCAGCTTGGTTTGGTGGATACGCCTGAAGCCGCTTTGGTGGGCGCCGATGCATTGGTGATTGTCACGGAATGGAAAGTATTCAAATCGCCCGATTTCGGCATCATTGCCAATTCACTCAAACAGCCGGTTGTTTTTGATGGGCGAAATTTGTATGATCCGCAGCAAATGCGGGAACTGGGTTTGGAATATTTCTCCATCGGACGGCGATAAATGCACAGTGGGGGTTTGAGCCAATTCAGGCTGGAGCGCTTATCCAGGACGCGTATTTTGGTGGTGGGTGACGTCATGCTGGACCGTTACTGGTTCGGCGAGGTGTCGCGGATATCACCCGAAGCACCTGTGCCCGTAGTTAAAATCAATCGCCAGGAAGACCGGCTGGGTGGTGCCGCCAACGTGGCGCGCAATGTGGCAGCATTGGGTGTCGCGACAACTTTACTGTCGGTTGTGGGTGATGACGCGGCTGGGGCATCTATTTCCCAGATGCTTGAGGTGGCGGGGATTAATGCCTGTTTGCACCAGGACAGTGCTTTGGAAACCATCATTAAGCTGCGTGTGATTGGGCGACAACAACAATTGTTGCGTATTGACTTTGAGATGCCACCCAGTCAAGAAGTGTTGCGCGACAAACTCAGCCGCTTTCACACCTTGTTGCCCGAGTGTGATGTGCTGATTGTGTCGGATTATGGCAAGGGCGCACTCACGCATGTCAATACCATGATTTCGGCGGCGAAATTGAAGGGTATCCCGGTATTGGTTGACCCCAAAGGGGAAGATTATGAGCGTTATCGGCACGCCGACGTACTGACCCCAAATTTGGCTGAATTTCGTGCTGTGGCAGGTGCTTGGGAAACAGAGCAAGAGTTCGATGAAAAAGCGCAAAATTTACGACTTGGCCTTGGGTTAAAAGCACTTCTCATTACACGTAGCGAAGCAGGTATGAGTTTGTTTACCGAACAGGGTGTGCTGCATCAGCACGCCCTGGCGCGAGAGGTATATGATGTCAGCGGTGCAGGGGACACCGTTATTGCGACTTTGGGTGTGATGCTTGCGAGTGGAATGGATGCGGCAGAAGCCATGGCTTGGGCCAACCGCGCGGCAGGAATTGTGGTTGGAAAATTGGGTACGGCAGTGGTCACCCAGCAAGAACTTTGGGGGTGACAAATTTGCAGTGCATGGGCAGGCACTGGGTATTCGCTCACCCCAACGGTTTTGTCATGCTTTGTGTGCAATATAAATAAATTCATTATTCAATAAACCATAACGGGTTTCGTCCACTTCCGGCAAGCGGAATGAGTCGGCTTTGAAACCTGCTGTATTGAGTTTGTCCCCAAAATCCATGCCATAAAAGCGCAGGTGATCGGTGCCACCATAGCACTTGCGTCGTATAGCCGGGTCAAGGATGGTTTTGTCTTCATAGGTTTCGTAACGCGAAGTGTTGATGGGTACGGAAAGTACTGCCAGGCCCCCCGGTTTTAATATGCGAAACAATTCCTTCATCGCGGCTGTGTCATCGTCAATATGCTCAAGTACATGGTGACACATCACCACATCAAAACTGTTGTCAGGCAGAGACAGTTTAGTGATGTTTTCTTGATGGGTCACATTTTTTTGATATAAATCGGCGGTTTCATAATTCTGTTGCCCTTGCATTTTTTTCATCCATATTTTTTCTGGCGCAAAATGGATAATGCGTTTTCCGGTAAATTTATTGTTACCTGCTTCTGTCACCCAAAGCCAGGTCAAACGGTGGCGTTCCCGGCTGCCGCAGTCAGGACATCGTGCATCCCAGCGGGTAGGGCGTCCGACGCTGATAAACATGCCGTGATACCCACACATGGGACAGGTGAATTTCGGCACCCCACTTTGGGGGCGTGAGAACTGGGTCGGATCACGGAACCATGCCGCAACCAGACGACGTAATACCCGAAAACGGGAGCGATTTTGAGGATGTGATGAAACAGAATCAATATCTGGCATATTAATGAATGGGTTATTGATAATGTTGTTGCGAGAAACAGGTGTCTTTCGATGGATTATAGCAGTATTCGATGGGGCGATATGGTTTTATGGGTTTGATGCTACCCCCAGGCATAAGGCGCAATATCCAGAGGTGGTGTGCGATGGTTGATCAAGTCGGCAATGATTTGCGAGCTGGTCACCGCCATGGTGACGCCATAGCGGAAGTGTCCGGCATTGATGTATAAATTGTGGGTGTGAGGGTGACGTGCAATGGTGGGAATGTTGTCAGGAGACCCGGGGCGAAGTCCGCTCCAATGTTTTTCCAATGTTGCGCTTCGCAAGGCAGGTAACAGGAAGAAAGCCTGTTCCATCAACCTGTTTTTTGCCTCTTCGGTCGTGCTTTTGTCAAAACCCACGTACTCCAGCGTGCTGCCTGCCAGGAGGTGTCCGTCACGCCGGGGGATAAGATACGTTCCTTTGTAATAAATGATGTGGTTTAGGGCGTCCGTTGTGGTACGAAACAATAACATTTGTCCCCGGACAGGGGTGATGGTTTTAGTGGGCGGCGCATCCGCCAGTATCTGCTGGCTCCATGCTCCGCCACACACTAAATAGGCACCGGCTTGATGGTTGCCGTGAGCGCTTGCTACGTGTTGAATGGCGGTAGAATTCGGGCTAAAAATTAATCGGGCCATGCCGCTGTGTTCAAGCACTGTCACCCCAAGGGCGGCAAGCGCTTCTCTTAGTGCGCTGATCAGGCGCGGATTGCGCACCTGAGCAATATTCGGGAGCCACAATGAGCCGCTATCGGTGCGGGATATTGAAAAACCGGGATACGTTGTTTCGTCTGTCGCGGATGTCCAGCGGAGGAGGTGAGGGTCGTCAAAAGGAAGCAATACCTGCATACCGCATAGCCAGTATTCCGGATTCGTACTGCTGTGGGCGCGTATTTCGTCTATCCATTGCGGATAAAGTTGTGCGCTGTGATGACAGAGTTGATTGATTGGGGCAGTGTAATCCCAGGGCAGCAGTGGTGATAGAATCCCGCCGCCAGCCCATGAAGCCTCCATGCCCAGCACATCACGTTCCAGTACTGCCACTTTCATGCCTTCGCGCGCAAGACGAAAGGCGCTGGAAAGGCCGGAAATTCCACCACCGATAATCAAGGTGTCCAAGGTCATTTTATTGTGTACTGGAATGGATAATGAAAGGGTGTTACTTGAAAAAATTACAGTACAATTGTTTGGCCCTTCATTTCCGCGCTGTCTTCGCCCATTAAATACAGATAAACAGGCATCAAATCAGCAGGTTGAGGGATGCTGGTGGGGTCTGCGCCGGGGTGGGTTTTGCGTCGGATAGGGGTGTTGACAGGGCCCGGAATCAGGGTGTTGATGCGAAGGTTAGGGTTGAGGTTTTCCCATTCCTGCGTCCAGATTTCTACCATCGCTTCCAGACTGGCTTTGCTGACGGCATAAGCGCCCCAAAATGCGGCGGGAACATGACCATGGGTTTCACCCGTGACGATGACGGAAGCTGAGGGTGAGGCTTTAAGCAATGGCAAGCAGGCGCGAATAATGGAAGCCGGTGCAGCCACGTTGACACGCAACAAAACCAGCCAGTCTTCCAAAGTATGAAGCTCTAAGGGCGTCGGTGAGCGGGCGGCCGTGGCATTAAGCAAGATGCCGTCCAGGCGTTTGAGTTGCAGGCCAATGGAACCGGCCAGACCATCAAAACCGGTGTCATCCGTTTTTTCCAGGTCCAGCGGAATGATGGCCGCTTGTGGGTAGCCAGCAGCTTCAATTTCATCATAGACGGCTTCCAAACACGCAACATTGCGGCCATGCAGGATCACTGTTGCGCCATGTGCTGCATAGGTGAGTGCGGCTTCGCGTCCCAATCCTGTGCCTGCTCCCGTGACGAGAATGACTTTGTTCGCCAATAAGTCCTTGCGTGCCTGATAGTTTTTCATTGTTTACCTTAGTGATATCAAATGGAGTGAATAATTTTGTGCGCACATTGTACCCCGCTTTGTGTGGCGGCTTCCAGTGTGGCAGGATAAGGGCTTGCGGTGTAATCGCCTGCAAGATAAAAATTTGACCACGGTGTGCGTTGTTCAAGACGCTGAACTTGGGCCTCACACGAAAAAGTCGCGCGTTTCTCGAGAATAGCGTGTGCCCATGTTTCTTGTCGCGGTAATTTGAGGTGCTGATGAAGTTCTGCGACCACCGTTTTGGCCAAGTCAGCATGATATTGTTGTGGTGCGCTGATCACAGCGGCAAACAGTCCATGCTGCTGGTGGGTGTGCCCACGATCAAACACCCATTGTGTCAGCGTATGGTGTAAACCCGTCATGGCACGTGGCAGGCAGACATGCGGTGCATATTGTACATACACAGTGGCAATGCTTTGGTAACGTAGCGCACGGACGGTCTGTGTGAGCTGAGACAAGGCGGCATGGGGCACAGTGAGCGCGGCAAGATGTTGGGGGGCAACCGCACAGATCACTGCACGGTAAGTTCGTGTGCCAATGCGGTATCTTGCGGCTTCAG
Source organism: Pseudomonadota bacterium (assembly GCA_021786845.1). Taxonomy (GTDB): domain Bacteria; phylum Pseudomonadota; class Gammaproteobacteria; order Burkholderiales; family Sulfuriferulaceae; genus Sulfuriferula. The sequence goes on from JAJYMO010000065.1 coordinate 12,446, forward strand.
GTTGGAGTTGTTGCACCCGCTGACCAGTCAGGATTTCTCCACCGCGTTCCCTGATGTAACAGGCTGCTGCATCGGGGAACAGTGCGCTTAAATCAACAGTGGGTAAAATGAGGTGGCTGTTTTTTGCATCACCCAGCAGACTGTCTCGCAGGACATTCAAAAACACTTGGGCAGAAGCCGTGTGGACCGGGGTGTTGAGTGCGGCCAGACAAAGCGGTTCCCACAATAACTGAATCGTGCGATGAGGTTGTTCGGCAAGCAGTTGAGCCAGCGGGAGATCGTGCGGCAACTGAAATCCATGTCTTTGCTGCACCAGCATAAAAGTCAATGCCTTGAAGCGTTCATTGACGGTGAGCCCGTGCGCACTCATCAAGCCTGCCAAAGTGTGCCATGGTGCTGAAATGCGTGGTACCTTGAGTTGTAAACCATTTTCGCTGTACAGGGCCAAAGGCGTACGAAGGTAAGTGGGGCTTGGGTTGACCAGGTTGATCAGGTTCAGTGTGGTGTGGTACGCACCCAGTAATAAGTGTTGCCCGTTGTCCAGTGCGTGGTGGCTGTGTTTAAGTTTGATCCGGCGCGCCCGCCCGCCTAAAGTTTGGCTGGCCTCGTAAGTGGTGCTGGGAATGCCGTGTTGCGCCAGGGTGACGGCGGCGGCCATGCCGGCATAACCTGCGCCGATGATGGCGATGTCGGGGGGGCGCATTCAGGCAAGCATCCATGCACGCCAAGCCAGCCACAGCTTGCGCAAAGAGGTTAGTCGCGTGCGGTGAGTCAACACCGGGTAACCGTCAAAACGAATTTTGTCCAGCAAGCTGCGGTAAATTGCCGCCATGATCAAGCCGGTTTTTTGTGATTTTCGATCACAAAGAGGCAGGGTGTCGAAGGCCAGTTGGTAGGTGGCGTGCGCACGCTGGTACTGGTATTCCATCAGATTTTTAAAATTTTCAGAAGTTTTTGCGTTGAGCAGGTCGCACTCAGAGACATTAAACTGTGCCAGTTCATCCAGCGGTAAATAGATGCGGTTGCGCTTTGCATCTTCTCCGACATCCCGAATGATGTTGGTGAGCTGGAAAGACAAGCCCAGTAGTGCCGCGTAGCGCAAAGTGTCAGGTTGGCTGTAGCCGAAGATGCGCGCAGACACTTCGCCCACCACGCCCGCAACGCGGTGACAATAAATCTTCAATGCGGTGAAATCTGTATAACGGACATGGGTCAGGTCCATTTCCATCCCGGCGATGATCTCGAGTAGCGATTCTGCAGGAATATGATAAGCGCTGATTGCCGGTGCAAGTGCCTGTGTGACGGGATGGTGTGGTACCCCCGCATACAAATCATGTATTTCTTGTTGCCACGCCTTTAATTTTTGTTGTGCCTTGGCGACATCCGTGCATTCATCCACGATGTCATCCACTTCGCGGCAAAACGCATAAAATGCAGTGATCGCCTGCCTTTTGTCCGTTGGTAAAAATCGGAAACTGTAGTAAAAACTTGAGCCGCTGGCAGCGGCTTTCTTCAAACAGTATTGGTTGGCATTCATAGGTTATTTTTTGCGCACGGCACGGTAGAGAATAATGGGCCAATCACGCACAGTCAGCCGTACCGGCTGGTTGAACACGTCGCCACGCACACGATGTAATTTTTCTAACGCAATGGCTGCGCCAGAGATAATCAGGCGCATTTCCAGCCCGATCCGTCCCTTTAGCAGGATGCCCAGTGGGGCACCAGCCTGGAGCAACTTGCGCACGCGCTCAATTTGCGCCAGCATAAAGGGTGACCATGTACCCGATGCATCGTGGCGAGCAATTTGCGCCTCGTTGATATGATAGCGTGCCAGGTCTGATTGTGGCAGATAAATGCGTTGTTTGTCATAATCGATGGCGATGTCCTGCAAGAAATTAAGCAATTGCAGTGCGGAGCAGATGGCATCGGAATAAGCTTGGTGACGGGCATCATGGTCGCCATACAGTGCCAGCATCAACCTGCCGACCGGATTGGCTGATTTTTTGCAATAACTCATTACTTCGGAAAAATCGGCATAACGTGTTTTGCTGACGTCTTGCATGAATGCATCCAGCAGATCATGAAATGCGCTGATGGGTAAATGGTATTGGTCGATGATGGCGCCTACATTGAGAAACAGCTCCGTTTGTGCAGGTTCTCCCCGTTCAATCCGGTGTAACGCTTCCCGATAAGCTTGCAATGCAGACAAACGCTCTTCATCCGTTGCGTGACCTTCATCGGCAATGTCATCCGCAGAACGGGCGAACCAGTAAATCACCCGGGTTGCCGCACGCAAACGGCGAGGCATGAGCAAAGATGCGACCGGGAAATTTTCATAATGTTGAACAGAGGGTGCGTGCATAAGTCTTCTTTTTTATTGATACAGGCTGTTTAAATGAGCGTTAAATGCAGAATCCATGAAATTTCCGCGATAATTTGCTGACAAATATACCCCGATTATATTACACTCTGAGGTTCGCGAGAGTGGCGGAATTGGTAGACGCACTGGATTTAGGTTCCAGCGCCGTAAGGCGTGAGAGTTCGAGTCTCTCCTTTCGCACCATCGAGATTGTCTTGGGGTTCGTTAACGTATCCAATGTTCTACAGTTTTCTTTAACGAGCCTTTAATTTAATAAACCTCTGCAGCGGCAAGCCATGTTTTATCATTTGCCCTTCTTGCAATTTTAAGGATTTTACATGCAGCACGCACAAATCGAACAACTAGGCACTTTGGATCGTCGTATTGGCTTGGCGATACCTGTGCAAGAGATAGAAACTGATGTGTCATCCCAACTGAGAAATATTGCACGCACAGTGCGTATTGCCGGTTTTCGTCCGGGCAAAGCACCGATGAAGCTGATTGCACAACAACACGGCAATGAAGTGCGTCAAGAGGTGATGGGGAAAGCCATTGAGCGCGCATTTTCGCAAGCCATGAGCACGCATCAATTGCGTGTCGCCGGCTATCCGCGCATTGAACCGAAGCCTGACTCTGCCACAGAAGGCGTTTTTGAATGTTATGCGGTATTTGAAGTGTTTCCTGAAGTGGTGCTGGGTGATTTGTCGGTACGAGAAATTAAGCGGCCTGTGTTTCAGTTGGGCGAAGCGGAGGTAGACACTACGCTGGCTGTGTTGGCCAAACAACGTGTGACTTATCGTGCCATGTCGCGCGCGGCGCAGGAACAGGACCGTCTTGTACTGGACTATGAAGGCCGCGTGAAAGGAGAAGTGTTCGAGGGCGGCGAGGCGAAGGGGTTCGTGGTGGTGTTGGGTGCCGGGCGTACGTTGCCTGAATTTGAACAGGGTTTGATGGGGGCGGTGACAGGAGAGACGCGGAGCGTTGAAGTGAATTTTCCTGCCGATTACCACGCAGCGGCTTTGGCTGGAAAAAAAGCACAGTTTGCCATCACGGTGCAAGAGATCAGTGAGCCGGTATTGCCGGAGATCGACGCAGAATTTGCACGCAGTCTGGGTATTGCCGATGGCGATGTGACAACGATGCGTGCGGAAATTTTAACGAATTTAACCCGTGAAGCGCAGCAACGGGTCAAAATAAAAATTCGTGATCAAGTGTTTCAAACGCTATTGGACATGACACCGATCGATCTGCCCAAAGTCCTGGTGTTGACTGAAGCGCAGCGCATGCATGAATCTGCACAGGAAGGCATGAAGTCGCGTGGCATAGATATTGCTCAAAATCCATTACCGGCAGAAATGATCGAAAATCAGGCCAAACAGCGCGTTGCCTTGGGTTTGATTGTGTCGCATATCATACAAGATCGCCAATTGACCGCGACACAAAGTGAAGTCATTGCGGCCATTGAAGCGTTGGCGCAAAGTTATGAAGATCCGCAAGGCGTCGTGGACTGGTACCGTCGGACACCAGAAAAAATGCAGGAAGTTACTTCCAGCGTGCTGGAAGATCATGTTGTGGCGTGGGTGTTGAGCCAGGTTAAACTGGTGGACGAACCCATGTCAGTTGAAACACTGATGGGAAGGGGATAAACATGAGTTGGGATCCGCAGTCACTGGGTATGGTGCCCATTGTTGTTGAACAAAGTGGACGTGGCGAGCGTTCTTACGACATCTACTCCCGGTTACTGAAAGAGCGGATTGTGTTTTTAGTTGGGCCGGTCAATGAGCAAGTGGCCAATTTGGTGGTGGCACAATTGTTGTTTCTGGAGTCTGAAAATTCGGAGAAAGATATCCATCTGTATATCAACTCTCCAGGTGGGTCAGTTTCGGCAGGTATGTCAATTTATGACACCATGCAATTCATTAAGCCGGATGTCAGTACGCTGTGTCTGGGACAAGCGGCCAGCATGGGCGCATTTCTGTTGACTGCCGGGGCAAAGGGCAAGCGTTATTCTCTGCCCAATTCGCGGATAATGATTCATCAGCCTTTGGGCGGATTCCAGGGGCAAGCCTCTGACATCGCGATTCATGCCAAGGAAATTCTGTATTTGCGTGAGCGTTTAAATGGCATGATGGCGTTACATACCGGCCAAAGTTTGGAAGTGCTTGAAAAAGACACTGATCGTGACAATTTTATGAGTGCAGAGGAAGCTGTGAGCTATGGTTTGATCGACAAGGTGTTCAGTTCCCGGAAATCGGCCTGATCTCTTGCAAGTTGCCGGGAGGAGAGTCCGGTTTGGTACTGGCCAAGTCAGCCTGCAACTGAATATCCAAAAATAACGGAGTGAAAATGATGTCAGAAAATACAAGTGGAGACAAATTGCTGCATTGTTCTTTTTGCGGAAAAAGTCAGCATGAAGTGCGCAAACTGATTGCTGGGTCTTCTGTGTTTATCTGTGATGAGTGCGTAGATTTGTGTACCGACATTATCCGTGAAGAAGTGCAGCAGGATAAAAAGGGCGGAATCGATAAATCAGGTTTGCCGACGCCTGCAGAAATCAGTGAAATCCTTGGCGACTATGTGATTGGTCAAGATAAAGCCAAACGCATTCTGGCTGTGGCAGTGTATAACCACTATAAACGTTTACGCTACGCAATGGGTAAAAATGATGTGGAGTTGTCCAAGAGCAATATCCTGTTAATTGGTCCCACTGGTTCGGGTAAAACGTTGTTAGCACAGACCTTGGCGCGTTTGTTGGATGTGCCCTTTGTGATGGCTGATGCGACCACCTTGACCGAGGCAGGTTATGTGGGTGAGGATGTTGAAAATATTATTCAAAAATTGCTGCAAAAATGTGATTACGATGTCGAAAAAGCCAAAAAAGGCATCGTTTATATTGATGAAATAGACAAAATTTCGCGCAAGTCCGACAACCCTTCCATTACTCGTGATGTGTCCGGTGAGGGAGTGCAACAAGCGCTGCTCAAGTTGATTGAAGGTACATCTGCATCGATTCCTCCGCAAGGGGGGAGAAAGCATCCTAATCAAGAGTTTTTGCAAGTCGACACCACCGATATTTTATTTATTTGTGGCGGGGCATTCGCCGGTCTGGAAAAGGTGATTCAAAACCGTGCCAGCAAGGGCGGTATTGGTTTTAATGCCGAAGTGCGCAGTCAGGACAGCAGCAAAGATGTTTCCGCCTTGTTGCGGGAAGTAGAGCCGGAAGATTTGATTAAGTTTGGGTTGATTCCCGAGTTAATTGGGCGTTTACCGGTCATTGCTACGCTTGAAGAATTGGACGAAGCTGCTTTGGTGACGATTTTGACGCAGCCAAAAAATGCGCTAGTCAAACAATATGCCCGATTGCTTGAAATGGAAGGTGTTGAGCTTGAGTTTCGTGAGGACGCTCTGGATTCAATTGCAAAACGTGCGTTGGCCCGAAAAACGGGTGCACGTGGCTTGCGTTCAATTATTGAACATGCGTTGCTGGACACCATGTTTGATTTGCCCTCCATGAAAGACGTAAGTAAAGTGGTCATTGATGCGTCTGTCATTCAGGGTGAGTCCAAGCCTTTGTTGATTTATACCGAGCAGGAAAAAACCGCTTCCTGATGGTTTTTGTTGTTCGTTGATACCCCTTGGGTCCCAATGGGGTGGTTGATTTAATGCGTATTCGGCTGGTTGTGCGGTTGCCGTGCCCGTGAAGGGAATAATCATTTTCTGTATTTTTTGCTTTGCATTTATTCCGGATACGCAACCATATCTGTTCCTTTATTGAACAAGCCCAGGCCAGCGTTTTCCCCATGAGCGTTCTCCTGCGCAAGTTTGTGAATATCACAGGGAATTTGTGAAAATTTGGGTTGAAATTGGGAAAATTGACTGCATATACATTCAAATCGAATCACTTTTTGAGAAAGTATGCCCATGACTACCTCGTCAACCAACGCTGAGATTATGACCCTTCCCCTTTTGCCTCTGCGGGATGTGGTTGTATTCCCCCATATGGTGATTCCCTTGTTTGTTGGGCGTGCGAAATCCATACACGCTTTGGAAATCGCTATGGAATCAGGCAAAAATATTCTTTTGGCCGCACAAAAATCTGCGTCTGAGGACGACCCTTCCCCTGAAGATTTGTACCGTATCGGTAGCGTGGCGACGGTGTTGCAAATGCTTAAACTGCCGGATGGTACAGTCAAGGTGCTGGTAGAGGGCGTGCAACGTGCAGCAGTGATTGAGTATGCCGATGCCGACACCCACTTTGTAGGTACCGTTGAGTTGATCCCTCCCGAGACGGGGGCACCGGACAAAGATGCCGAGGCGGGGCGACGCGCATTGGTGGCTCAATTTGATCAGTACATCAAATTAAATAAAAAGATTCCGCCAGAATTGCTTACCTCACTGATTAGTATCGAGGACATTGGGCGTTTGGCGGATACTGTTGCAGCACACCTGCCTCTTAAACTGGAGCAAAAACAGCAAATTCTGGAGATGAATAATGTTCAGGAGCGCCTGGAACATTTGATGGGCTTGCTGGAGGGGGAAATCGATATCCTGCAAGTCGAGAAGCGTATTCGTGGACGTGTGAAGCGTCAGATGGAAAAGAGTCAGCGTGATTATTATTTGAATGAACAGGTAAAAGCTATCCAGAAAGAGTTGGGAGATGGCGAGGAAGGCGTTGAGATTGAGGATTTGGAACGCCGTATTAAAGAAGCGAAGATGAGTAAGGATGCGGAAACCAAGGCGGAAGCCGAGTTAAAAAAACTTAAAATGATGTCGCCCATGTCCGCTGAGGCGACTGTGGTGCGCAGTTATATTGAGGCTTTGCTGGCTTTGCCCTGGCGCAAACGCACGCGCATTAGTCGAGACCTCAAAAAAGCACAAACCATTCTGGATCAAGATCATTATGCGCTGGACAAAGTCAAGGAGCGTATTGTTGAATACCTGGCGGTACAACAACGGGTAGAAAAGCTCAAAGGACCGATTCTGTGTTTGGTGGGGCCTCCTGGCGTAGGGAAAACATCTTTGGGGCAGTCGATCGCGAAAGCCACCAATCGAAAATTTGTTCGCATGGCTTTGGGTGGCGTGCGCGATGAGTCTGAAATTCGCGGTCATCGGCGTACCTATATTGGTTCGATGCCCGGAAAAATTTTACAAAGCATGAGCAAAGTGGCTGTGCGTAATCCTTTGTTTTTGCTTGATGAAGTGGACAAGATGGGGCAGGATTACCGGGGTGACCCAGCTTCTGCTTTGCTGGAAGTGCTGGATCCAGAACAAAACCATACTTTTTCTGATCACTACATTGAGGTGGATTTCGATTTGTCCGACGTCATGTTTGTGGCCACGGCTAATTCCATGAATATTCCTGCGCCGTTGATGGACAGGATGGAAGTGATTCGCCTGTCCGGTTATACGGAAGATGAGAAAGTGAGTATTGCTGAGCGGTATTTAGTGCCTAAACAGATGGAAGCGAATGGCTTGAAAGCGGATGAATGCGCCATCACTGAAAGTGCTCTGAGGGATATCGTCCGTTATTACACGCGTGAAGCCGGTGTACGTAATTTAGAGCGTGATGTGGCCAAAATCTGCCGAAAAGCAGTGACTGCGTTGTTAATGCACACCACAAAATCAAAGAAAATTACCGTTAATGCGCGCAATTTGGATAAATACCTTGGCGTTCGGCGTTTTAGTTTTGGTGTGGCGGAGAAATTTAATCAGGTGGGTCAAGTGACCGGTTTGGCCTGGACTGAAGTGGGTGGCGAACTGCTCACCATAGAAAGCGTACTGATGCCGGGTAAGGGTAATATGATTACCACAGGACAATTAGGCGATGTGATGCAAGAATCGATTAAAGCGGCGATGTCGGTAGTGCGTAGCCGCTCTCAGGCTTTGGGTATTCCGCAAGACTTTTTTCAGAAGTACGATGTGCATATTCATTTGCCCGAAGGTGCAACGCCCAAAGACGGGCCCAGTGCAGGGATAGGCCTTTGTACCGCCTTGGTGTCGGTGTTGACCAACATCCCGGTGCGTAGCGATGTTGCGATGACGGGTGAGATCACCTTGCGCGGAGAAGTGTTGCCAATTGGTGGCTTGAAAGAAAAGTTGCTCGCGGCACATCGGGGCGGAATTAAAACTGTTTTAATCCCCGAAGAAAATGTACGCGATTTGGTAGAAATTCCAGACAATATCAAAAATCGTTTGGACATTCAGCCCGTGAGATGGATAGATCAAGTGTTGAAACTGGTGCTGGAGCGACAACCTGAACCGTTGCCGGATGCGGCAGCTGTTTCGCCGGAAGTCGTTATTGCTGCAGCCCCAGCGGTAGAGTCGGCACCTACAAAACACTAGGTTTGTGCTTTTTCGCGTCATTTGGTGGGTTGGATAAGGGTTTTGCTTGACAGGTTAATTTGAGGCTTGTTATAAAGCTAATTGCAGTAAGACTTGCTGCAGTAAAACTTGAAAACTTAACCCGAGGAGAATGGTGTGAATAAATCAGAACTGGTGGATGCGGTTGCGACGACGGCTGATGTAACCAAAGCTGCAGCGAGCCGCATGGTGGATGCGACGCTGCACGCCATCGTGGCAACCTTGAAAAAAGGGGAAGAAGTGACACTGGTTGGATTTGGTTCGTTTTATGTGGGTGATCGTGCTGAGCGCGATGGGCGTAATCCGTTGACAGGTGCAGCACTCAAAATTAAAGCGGCGAAAGTACCTAAATTCCGTGCTGGTAAAAGCCTGAAAGATGCGGTAAACTAGGAGGCTGTGGTTGCGTTATTGGGTGCTTAGCTCAGTTGGTAGAGCGTCGCCCTTACAAGGCGAATGTCGGGGGTTCGAACCCCTCAGCACCCACCATGTGACCACAAATCAGTGAGGAGGAGTGGTAGTTCAGTTGGTTAGAATACCGGCCTGTCACGCCGGGGGTCGCGGGTTCGAGTCCCGTCCACTCCGCCAACCGAAACCATTTCGGTGCTGAAGGTGATAGAACACCAATATGTATTTCCCATTTTCTGGCGGGCTGTGGCTCGCCTTTTCTTCGTATAGCGAGAACCCATGCCTGACTGGATACGCGCGCATAGTCAAGATCTAATCGTTAAATTGCTGTTGGCGATGATCGTTGTGCCATTTGCTTTGTTTGGAATCAGTTCTTATTTTGAGCATCGAAGTGATCATGGCGTGGCGTCTGTCGATGGTGAAGTGATTACCACAACTGAGTTTCAGCATGCTTTGAAACAACAGCATATGACACAAGGGGTTGATAACGACCAGTTGCAGCGTGCTGTGCTGGATGCCTTGATCCGTCAACATGCGATGTTGGCCGAGGCAAAACGTGTGGGCATGGTGGTGAGCGATCGTCAATTAGCAGATTTTATTGCAATGATTCCAGCCTTTCAGGACAAAGGGAAATTCAATTTGCAACATTATCAGGAAATATTGCGTCGGCAGGATTTGACCGTACCAAAGTTTGAAAAAATGGCGCGTCAAGAACTGCTGATTCAGGATTTGCGTGCGCCCTTTGAAGACGCGCATCCCTATTCGCAAACCTCACTCCAGTTGTTTGAACAGGCCTATGGGCAACAACGGGAAGTCAGTGCGGTAACTTTTCCTGTGTCTGGTGTTGCCACATCTGTCGTCATTACTCCCGCGCAAGTCAACGCTTATTATCATCAACATGCGGCGGATTTTGCTTTACCCCCTCGCGCACAGTTTCAGTACGTTGTGTTATCGCTTGATGCTTTTGCACGTAATTTACCCGTTGATTCTGCGGCCATTCAGCAGTATTACACTCAAAATAAAGCGCAGTATCTTCAACCGGAACAGCGTCAGGCCAGTCATATTCTCATTGCTGTCACCCCTGCGGATAATGCACAAAAACATGCGCAGGCGAAAGCCTTGGCTGATAAATTGTACCAACAGGTGACTCAGCACCCAGATCGTTTTGCCGCATTGGCCAAACAATATTCCAGTGATACGGGGTCTGCAGCGCAGGGCGGTGATTTGGGCTGGTTTGGACGTGAGGCCATGGTTAAATCTTTTTCTGATGCTGCGTTTTCACTCAAGCCAGGACAGATTTCCCCGCCCATACTCACAAATTATGGTTATCACATTATTCAGTTGAAAGGGATACGTCCAGCAAAAGAACGCAGTTTGGCTGAGGTAAGCCCGGAAATTACACTGTTATTACAAAAACAGCAGGCAAGCAGTCGTTTTGCCGATGCGGTGGATCGCTTTACTAACCAGGTGTTTGAACAGCCCAATAACCTCAGTGCCATTGCGCAGCGTTTAAATCTGCCCCTGCAAACTTCCGCATGGATGACGCATGCCGGTGGCGATACGGCGGTATTGAACTCACCCAAGCTGTTGCAGGATTTATTTTCTGATGATGTTCTGAAGAACCATCATAATACTGAAGTGGTTGAAGTGTCACCGAATACTATGGTTGCTGCCCGATTGTTATCTTATCAGCCCGCTTCGCAGCAAAGCTTGTCTGCTGTAAGTGCGCAAATCATTAGTCTGTTGCGAACGCAGCAAGCACGTTTGCAGGTGGCGCAGCACGGTGAGGCGATGTTGACACAATTGCGGGCAGGCAAGGAACCGGCTGGTTTGCGCTGGGGTAATTTTACCTGGATTTCGCGCACCAACCCTGGCGTAATCACCTCAACTCATTTGCTTACGAAAGTGTTCTCAGTGGATGATCATGCTTTGCCCGCTTATGTGGGCGGGCAGGATTCTCAAGGTAATTTTCAGTTGGTGCGTGTCACACGTGTGGTGCCAGTGGCTGCCGCAGATGCGGCCAAATTCCAGGCGTTGGGTGGACAGGTGGCGCGTATGCAGGCTGATCAGGCATTCAAGGACTATATTAATATGCTGGTCGCAAAAGCTAAAATTCAGGTGAATCAGTCGGCGCTATCGAAAGCCGTGCAGTAAGGCACCGCAGTCTGGATGAGACTGAAAACGGATGTTAGTGGTTTCGCAGGTCTGCGCTCCGGATACTAACCTGTGATCGATAAACAGAAATTTTGCTGGGCTGTGTAAGACAGGCAAGGTAACCGGGCATCTAATTGTGTTGTGGACACAATCACCGAATCGCACCGAATCGATAAACGGGATTCACCCAAATCACCCATCAGGCGAAAAAACCGTCTGATGGGTGATTTTGATTTAACCAATGTCCACGCCCATGGTCGTGCTGAATCCTGCGTCAACATAAGTGATTTCACTTGTAATGCCGCTGGATAAATCAGAAAGCAGGAATGCGGCGACATTCCCCACTTCCTCTATGGTCACATTGCGCCTCAGGGGAGAGTTTTTTTCCACATGGCTTAATATTCTGTGAATCCCGCCGATGCCGCTGGCAGCCAGGGTTCGTATCGGGCCTGCAGAAATGGCGTTTACCCTGATGCCCTTGGGCCCCAGGCTCTGAGCCATGTAATTCACATTCGCCTCCAAACTGGCTTTAGCCAGACCCATGACATTGTAGTTGGGTACGGAACGCACAGCGCCAAGGTAAGACAGGGTAAGTAATGCGCCACGGCTGTCTTGCATCAGAGGCAGAGCGGCTTTAGCCATGGCGGCGAAGCTGTATGAGCTGATGTCATGCGCGATCCTGAAATTTTCACGGTTAACCAATTCCAGATAGTCGCCTGCAAGCGCGGTTTTTGGTACGAAGGCAATCGCATGAACCAAGCCATCCAAACTGTCCCATTCTTTTCCCAAAGACACGAACAGTTGTTCAATTTCTTCATCGCTGCCCACATCGCAGGGTAACACGATGCTGCTGTTGAATTCAGCAGCCATGGCTTTCACGCGTTCAGCGATTTTTTCGCCTTGGTAAGTAAAAGCCAGTGTGGCGCCTTCCCGGTGGCACGCAAGCGCGATGCCATAAGCAATTGAGCGGTCACTGATCATGCCGGTAATGAGGATGCGTTTGTCGCGTAGAAAGCCCATTTGATTGTCCTAAATGTGTCGATAGCCTGCGTATTATACCGATTGTTAGCCAAGTGCGTTAAACTTACACCATGAAACTTTTTTTAATTGTCCTATTCATGATGTTGTTGGCAGGATGTACGCAACGAGTCTGGAATGATCCTTATCCGACCAGCGAGCGTGTGAGCAATATTTTGTACCTTTCTTTTTTGGAACGTCCAAAACACCTTGACCCTGCGCGAGCTTACAGTGCGGATGCCTACGCATTAACGGCCCAAATTCTTCAGCCGCCCTTGCAATACCATTATCTTAAAAGACCATATACCCTCATCCCACAAACATTGACCGCAATGCCCACGCTGACTTATTTGGATGCGGCAGGCAAATCTTTGCCGGCAACGGCCAATCCTGATCAAGTTGTGGAAAGCGTGTATGAATTGCATATTCGGCCGGGCATTTATTATCAACCTCATCCCGCTTTTGCGCGCGATGCTGGCGGCCACCCCTATTATCTGCCATGGCGCGCAAAGGACCGTTCACAGATACATCAATGGCAAGATTTTAAACATTTCGGCACACGCGAGTTGACTGCGGAAGATTATGTTTATGAAATCAAGCGGCTGGCTTCCCCGCAGGTGAACTCCCCCATTTTCGGATTGATGTCCGGTTATATTGTAGGACTTAAAGCTTATGGGTCAATGTTGGCTCATATGGCAAACAAAGCGGGCCCAAATGATTATCTGGACTTGAGGCGCTACGATTTGCCGGGCGCGCAAGTGCTGGACCGTTATACGTATCGCATTCGCTTGCACGGCAAATACCCGCAGTTTCTGTATTGGTTGGCGATGCCATTTTTCGCACCGGTGCCACCTGAGGTGGATGCCTTTTATCACCAGACAGGGATGGCGGAACGCAATTTTTCTCTCGATTGGCACCCTGTTGGCACGGGCCCTTATCAATTGACGCTCATGGATCCCAATTGGCGTATGGTGCTGGAGCGCAATCCCAATTTTCATGGCGAGCGTTATCCTTCTGAGGGTGAGCCAGGTGATGCGGCGGCTGGATTATTGCGTGATGCAGGAAAACCTTTGCCTTTTGTGGACAAGGTGGTGTTCAGCCTGGAAAAAGAGGTGATCCCTAATTGGAATAAATTTTTACAGGGTTATTATGATTTTTCTGCGATCAGCTCGGACACTTTCGCGCAGGCAATTACGCCGGACGCTCAGGGCAAGCCGCACCCCAGCCCAGTACTGCAAGCCCATGGCATTACACTGGAAACGCCGACCATGCCTGCTGTCGGTTATGTTGGGTTTAATATGCTGGACAGTGTGGTGGGTGGTTATTCCGAACGCGCCCGTGCTCTACGACAAGCGATTTCCATTGCGGTCAATTATGAAGAATTTATCTCAATTTTCATGAATGGTCGAGGTATTGCGGCGCAAGGACCGATACCCCCAGGTATCGAAGGTTATCAGGCCGGTGTGTCGGGTATGAATCCTGTGGTTTACCATCAAGTCAACGGCCATATTGAGCGCCGCTCGCTTGCCGATGCCCGGCACCTGATGGTTGAAGCGGGTTATCCGGGTGGTCGGAGTGCCAGGACCGGCGCGCCCTTGGTGCTGTATTATGACAACACCTATACCGGGCCCGAAGCCAAAGCCTATGTGGACTGGATGGCCAAACAACTGGCAAAGTTGAATATACAAATGATTTCGCGCAGCAGCGACTTTAACCGTTTCCAGGACAAAATACGCCGCGGCAATACCCAGCTCTTTGTGGCGGGATGGGATGCGGATTACCCTGATCCGGAGAATTTCCTGTTTTTATTTTATGGCCCCAACAGCAAGGTCTCCAGCGGTGGTGAAAACGATGCCAATTACCGCAATCCTCAATATGATGCACTGTTTAACCAGATGAAATATTTGGACAATGGGCCGGAACGAGAAAAATTGATCACTCAAATGCTGGCTATTTTACAACAGGATGCGCCTTGGTTATTTGGTTATTTCCCGCGTCAGTACGTGCTGAGTCAGGCTTGGGTCAGCCCGTGGAAACCGAATATGATTGCTAACAACACCTTAAAATACGTTCAGATTGATCCGGGACTTCGCGCGCGCGACCGTGCCGCCTGGAACCGGCCAGTGTGGTGGCCTTTGGGCGTTTTGGGTGGAGTTGTTTTGGCCCTGGTGGCTTCGGTCAGTTTCACCCGGCGCAAGCGCGAACGGAGTCTTGCCAAATGATGACTTATCTGTTGCGCCGCTTGGCTTATGCTGTGCCGATTTTACTGGGTGTGAACCTGTTGACCTTCAGTCTGTTTTTTATGGTCAATACCCCCGATGACATGGCGCGTATGCATTTGGGCGTCAAGCACGTCACCCAGCCGGCAATCGAGGCGTGGAAGGTGCAGCACGGTTATGCCCAACCCCTGTTCTACAATGCGCGTGAACCCGGTTGGCGCGCGTGGCGCGATACCCTGTTTTTTAACCAGTCTGTCCACATGTTTGCGCTGGATTTTGGTGAATCCGACGATGGCCGTAATATCGGCGAGGCTTTACGTGCTCGCGCCGGGCCCAGTTTGTCCATTGCTTTGCCCACCTTTGTGTTGGGGCTGTGGGTGAACATCGGATTGGCCTTGATGCTGGTGTGGGCGCGCGCCAGTTGGCTGGATCGGTTTGGGGTGACGGCGACGGTGGTGCTGATGTCGGTGTCCAGCCTGTTCTACATCATTGCGGGGCAATATTGGGTGGCGCATTTGTGGCGACTGGTGCCAATTTCCGGTTTTGTGCCGGGTGCAGACAGTTGGCATTTTGTGTTATTGCCCATCGTGGTGTCGGTGATGGCCGGCGTGGGCAATGGCACGCGCTGGTACCGCAGTATTTTTCTGGAAGAAATTGGCAAGGATTATGTGCGCACCGCGCGTGCCAAAGGCTTAAATGAATCGCACGTGCTGTTTCGCCATGTGTTACAAAATGGGCTGATTCCCATTCTGACCGGTGCGGTGGCTGTATTGCCCTTGTTGTTCATGGGCAGCTTGCTGACGGAGTCTTTTTTTGGCATACCGGGCCTGGGTTCGTACGTGATTGACGCGATCCAGGCACAAGATTTTGCCGTGGTGCGTGCCATGGTGTTTATCGGTTCGGTGTTGTATTTAATCGGGCTGTGGTTGACAGACCTGGCTTACAGTTGGGCTGATCCGAGAGTGAGGTTTTCCTGATGGGCTGGCAGCCGGTGATTTTGTGGGCGGATGGCCTGATCTGGTTGACGGTCGCCGCAGTGGGCTTGCTGTTTTGGCGCGGCGCTGACGGCTTTCGGGCGGGTTGGCAGCATTTGTGGCGAAAACCTGTCGCGATGGCAGCGGGTTTGGTTTTGCTGTGCTATGTGGGCATCGGTTTGCTCGATTCTTTACACTTTCGTTTGCGTTTGCCTGCTCAGGCGGGCATGTCGGCGCAATACAGCGTTGAGGTCAACAGCGTGCTGGATGTGCTGATTGCCCACTTAAATGCCTATCCGGAGCAGACCTATTCGGCACCACTGGCAAAACATCTGTTCGTTAAGATGCCGACGATACTGCCCGATGGGCATTTGGCACTGACCTATCCTGACCTCACGCTTTATCAGGCACAGAAGCTGGGGCACGATGAGCAGCGCGCAAGAGGGCGCGGTCAGGAAAAAATACGGCTTGGCCTGCGCGGTGTGCTCGTGGGTGTATTACTTGCGGCGGCGATGACGCTTCTGTTCGCTGGCTGGCAGGCGTACCGTGAAGGGATGCCTTTGCGTGATTTGCTGCGCACGGCTTTACAAGGCAAGCACCCGTTGCCCTGGCGCACAGGGTGGGCAACGTTGACCGTTTTGTGTGTATTGGGCGCCATGATGGCTGAATGGTCTACGGTGTATCACGTTCTGGGCACTGACAAAATTGGTCAGGATGTGCTGTATCAAAGTATGAAAGGTGTGCGCACCGGTTTAATGATGGGCACCCTGACCACCCTGGTGACTTTGCCCCTGGCGGTGGGTTTGGGCATCGCTGCGGGATATTTCGGCGGCTGGGTCGATGACGTGATCC
The DNA here is from genome assembly GCA_021786845.1 of Pseudomonadota bacterium. GTDB lineage: Bacteria > Pseudomonadota > Gammaproteobacteria > Burkholderiales > Sulfuriferulaceae > Sulfuriferula. The sequence goes on from JAJYMO010000065.1 coordinate 28,786, forward strand.
AGTACATTTATACCACCCTTAATTCGATTCCGGGCGTGTTGCTGATTGTGGCCGCAGTGCTGCTGATGCAGGGCTTTATCGAAACCCATCCGGCGTTGTTTGATTCGGCGGCGTCACGGGCAGACTTCCGTTTGTTGTTTTTGTGCGGAATACTCGGCGTGACCAGTTGGACCAGCCTGTGTCGCGTGTTGCGCGGTGAAACATTCAAACTGCGCGAGCAGGATTATGTGTTGGCTGCGCGTACTCTGGGGGTATCCGACTGGCGCATCATGGGTCGGCATGTATTGCCCAACTTACTGCATTTGATTTTGATTAGCATGGTGATGGATTTTTCAGGTTTTGTGTTGGCCGAAGCTGTGCTGTCTTATTTGGGCGTGGGGGTGGATCCGGCCATGGCCAGTTGGGGCAACATGATCAACGCTGCACGTCTGGAGCTGTCGCGTGAACCCGTGGTGTGGTGGCCATTGGCCTCGGCGTTCGGCTGGATGTTTGTATTGGTGTTGTCGGCCAACCTGTTTGCCGACAGTCTGCGCGAAGCGTTTGACCCCCTCGGGCGGCGGCGATGAGCGAAAGTTTATTGCAGGTCAGTGAGCTGCGCATCACCATTGACAAGGTTCGGGTGGTAGACGGGATCAGCTTTGCCGTTGCGCCCTGCCAGACCTTTGTTTTGCTGGGTGAGTCAGGTTCGGGTAAGTCGATGACCGCTCTGGCCATCATGCGTTTGCTGCCCGAATCAGCACGTTATCAGGCTGGGGATATCCGTTTGCACGGGCAAGATTTATTAGGACTGCCCGAATCAGCCATGCGCTCGGTGCGCGGCGGGACAGTCGGCATGATTTTTCAGGAACCCATGACCAGCCTGAATCCGGTATTGACGCTGGGAGAGCAGTTGGAAGAAAGCTTGTCTTTGCACCGGGGTTTGCATGGACGAGCCTTGCACGAGGCGGCGGCTGATTTATTGCAATCAGTCGGTATTGCCGATGCGGCACAACGCTTGCGCGATTACCCGTTTCAAATTTCGGGCGGCATGAAACAGCGGGTGATGATTGCCATCAGCCTTGCCGGTAACCCAGCCTTGTTGATTGCGGACGAACCGACTACGGCGCTGGATGTGACGGTGCAAGCGCAAGTGCTGGAATTGTTGCGCAAGGTTCAACGTGAGCGCGGGATGGGGATGTTGTTGATTACCCATGATTTGGCGGTGGCGGCGTACATGGCTGATCAGGTGGGCGTGATGTATGCGGGTGAATTGGTAGAGATGGCACCTCGCGCAGCATTTTTTAAACAGGCGCAGCATCCGTATAGCCAGAAATTGTTCGCCGCGTTGCCTGCTCAACCCGATCAGGTTCTGAAAGCTATCGCAGGCAGTGTTCCGGCACTGGACAGCGTGTTTGAAGGTTGCCGGTTTGCCGGGCGCTGCGATGAGGTGCAGGCAATATGCCGCAGTGTGGCACCTGTTTGGCAAGATTTGGGCAATGGTCATCAAGTGCGTTGCCATGCGGTGTCATCCCCATTCCAAATAAAATCGGGACCCGCGTTGACTTTGTCTCGCAGTGCGCAACCAGTTTTGTCTGTGCATCACAAACAGGCGTTGCTGACGGTGCGCGATGCGCAGGTGTATTTCGATCTGCGGTCGAGTACTTTGTTTGGCAAACGGCGGCAATTGAAAGCTGTGGATGGCGTGGATCTGGATTTGTTTCCAGGAGAAACTTTAGCGCTGGTCGGTGAATCCGGTTGCGGCAAAACAACTCTGGGTAAGTCTCTTGTGCAATTGCAACCCTTGACTGCCGGGCGCATCGAACTGGATGGCGTGGCTTTGGGCGGGAAATTGCGTCGAGTGTTACAGGCGCAGCGTGCCGCCATACAAATGGTATTTCAGGATCCGTTTGCTTCGCTTAATCCGCGCATGCGAATTCATGCCTTGCTGGAAGAGGGTATGGTGGCACTTGGTGTAGAACCTGATGCGCCGCGCCGTCAAATATTACTGGAACAGCTCATGACGCAAGTGGGCATGTCAAAGCAGGTTTTAAACCGTTATCCCCATGAATTTTCCGGCGGTCAACGCCAACGCATTGCCATTGCTCGTGCTTTGGCGGTGCAACCCCGTTTACTGGTGTGTGATGAACCCACCAGCGCGCTGGATGTGTCGGTGCAGGCGCAGATTGTCAACTTGTTGCGTGAGTTGCAAACCAGTATGGGGCTGAGTTTGTTATTTATCACTCACAACCTGCCGCTGGCGCGTCATTTGGCGCAACGTATGGCGGTGATGTATCTGGGGCGTATTGTTGAGCAGGGTGATAGCGCAGCCATTGCAGCCTCCCCGGCACATCCATACAGCCAGGCTTTGTTGCAATCCGTGCCCACACTCACCACCCATGCGCTCGTCAGCTTGCGCGGCGAACCGGCCTCAGCCAGCCATCCGCCAACGGGCTGTCATTTTCATCCACGCTGTCCGCGTGCGGAAGCTGTATGTCAGGTGATTTATCCCGCGATACGCACTTTGCAGGATGGCAGACAGGTCGCATGTTATTTCCCGATTGATCCGGTGGCGGCCTGAATCCGCTTTTGTTGGCTACTTCATTAAAACAATGCCGGAAACGGCAGTTGGAGACATCGCCCGAGGCGTGAAATTCTGAAAGCAGGGATATGCACCGCGTCCTTAACAAGGGTCAACTGCCATTTTCAGGATAATCCACTTGCTCCGCCAGCACCACATGCGGCAAGTCACGGATGCGACCCAAGGCGCGATCCACTGTTGATCGGCCCTGCACCTGAAAGCGCATGATCGCCATATCTCCCTGTGACACAGTATTGACTCTGAGTACGGAAATCTTTTCTTTGGTCAACAATGCAGAAACATCGCGCAACAGGCCCTGGCGATCAAAGGCCTCTACACGGAGTTCGACCAGGTTTTCCTGCGCGTTATCGCTCCAGGATGCCGCCAACAACCGGTCTTGCCGTGAAACATCGAGCCGCAAGATACTTGGGCAATTGCGCCGATGCACCGTCACCCCACGCGCTTGTGTGATATAAGCCACAATGCCGGACGGAGGCGCGGGATGACAACATTTTGCGAATGTGACGGGTAAACCACTGACACCTTCTATCCGTACTGATTGTGCATCCAGCAACATTGCCGCACGCGTACGCATTGGCGGTGGATTGGCTGGAACCGCTTGCGCCGTCAATGACTCAATGGCTGTCGCCAGTGCATGCATGCCAATATCGTTGCGCCCCAGTGCAGCAAAAAACTCCTCACCGCGCACATGCCCCAATTTCCCGGCCAGTTTGTCGATATTGATATCATGTGCGCGTAAACGCCGCAACTCGCGTTCCAGCACTTCACGACCCACGTTGACATGTTCCGTGAAATGTTCGGTCCGAAACCAGTGCCGTACTTTGGCGCGCGCACGCGCTGTCACCAGATAACCCAGTGCCGGATTGAGCCAATCGCGACTCGGCGTACCCTGTTTGACCGTGAGAATTTCCACCCGTTGGCCATTTTTTAATGGCGTATTCAACGATACGATGACACCATCGACTCGGGCACCGCGACAACGGTGTCCCAGATCCGTGTGTACATGGTAGGCAAAGTCGACTGGACTGGCACCGGATTCGAGATCAATGACGTGTCCCTGGGGCGTCAACACATAAATGCGATCCTGAAACAATTCATTTCTGAACAGGTCTGCCAAAGCTTGATTGTCTGAATTTTTCTCTTTCCAGCGTAAAATCTGACGTAACCAGGCAATCTTGTCGATCATGGCATCCGATTTTCCGCCACCCTCTTTATAACGCCAGTGCGCCGCCACACCCAGTTCAGCATGCTGGTGCATGGCAAAGGTGCGAATCTGCACTTCCAGCGCTTTATTTTCCGGTCCGACCACGCCTGTATGCAGCGAGCGGTAATCGTTAGGCTTGGGATGGGCGATGTAATCATCAAACTCACCCACAATCGGTTGCCACAAGTGATGCACCAGACCAAGTGCTGTGTAGCAGTCTTTCAGTTCTGGGACCAGAATTCGCACTGCGCGAATGTCATACAGATCATCAAAACTCAAGTGCTTGCGGTTCATCTTGTTGATAATGCTGACGATGTGCTTGGGGCGGCCTGTCACTTCCGCCGCAATGCCTTCATGTGACAACCCGGCTTGCAATTGTGTTACTACCTTGTTGATGTAACATTCGCGATCCAGACGTTTTTCGTCCAGCAGACGGGCAATGCGCTGATAATTTTCCGGCTCCAGAATGCGGTAGGCCAAATCCTCCATTTCCCACTTGATTTGCCACACACCCAGACGATTGGCCAGCGGCGCAAATAATTCCTGTGCCTCGGATGCCAAGCGTTGTTGTGTTAATTTGTCGCTACTTTGTATGATTGTCCGTAAACTCTGCAAACATTCAGCCAGCTTGATCAATACCACCCGAATGTCAGTCACCATGGCCAATAACATCTGGCGCAGATTCTCGGCTTGGTCGTGCCCAGCGCGCCGCGACTTGTCCGTATTGCCCAGTAGTTGACCTATGCCTTCCAGCTGGTTAACGCCGCGAACCAGAGGCATGACCTCTTCATCCACCGGCGCATCCGTTACATCGGTACCCAATAACAGAGCTGCCGCTACGCTGTGAGCATCAAGCTGCAAGTGTGCCACCAATAATGCTGTACCTGAAGCATGTGCCCATGCCGTTTCATTTGCTTCGGCATGGCGCCATTGTGCCACACGGGTAATTAACCCCGACCCGACCTCATCGGCGCCTGCAATCAAATGCGGCAACTGTTGTGTTAAGACGTTGGCTTCTGGCTCTCGCATGACCATATGGGGACCTGTTGTCGCTTATTTCATATCCACGCCATTCATCATATCCACGCTATCAGACCCTGATTTCGTGGGGCGTAACTCAGGTAATTTTAACGCAAAGATGCCCAGCAGTGGCAAGTATGAACAGAGATGATATAGCGTGACGATGCCATACGTGTCGGCGACCTTTCCGAGCAGTGCTGCGCCGATGCCGGCAAGGCCAAATGCCAAACCGAAAAACAAGCCGGAAATGGTGCCTACCCGACCAGGGAATAGCTCTTGTGCATAGACCACCATGGCGGGAAACGCCGAAGCGAGCATGAAGCCTATGATGATGCTTAAAAATAACGAACCTTGCAGACTGGCATAGGGTAATGCCAGGGTGAAAGGTGCAATGCCCAAAATTGAGATCCAAATGACGCGACGGCGACCGATGCGATCGCCGATTGCGCCACCCAATAAAGTTCCCATTGCGACGGCAGCCAAAAACGCGAATAAATGGTATTGTGCCACCAGCGTAGAAATATGGAATTGATGTTGCAGGAAAAACATCAAATAGCTATTGAGGCTGCTCAAATAAAAGAACTTGGAAAACATCAGCGTGAACAGCAGCCCCAAGGTCATGAGTTGGCGACGCGAAATACTTGCTGGTGGCGTTAGCGATTGGTTGGCGCGTGCTTTTCGGTGTTGATGACGCATCCATCGACCGACATATGACACGATAACCAAACCGATGAGTGCGGCAAGGGCAACCCAGGCAATGCTGTGTTGTCCACGAGGCAGCACGAACCAGGCAGCTAGCAAAGGGCCAGCGGCTGCACCGGCATTGCCGCCGACCTGAAAAATAGATTGTGCCCAACCGTGCTGACCACCGGAAGCCATGCGGGCAACACGGGAAGATTCGGGATGAAAAATGGATGAGCCTAAGCCGACCAGTGCGGCCGCCAACAATACATGTGCGAAGCTGCTGGCTTGAGACAGCACCATTAAGCCGGTAAAAGTGCAGACCATACCTGCCGCCAATGACCACGGCATAGCACGGCGGTCAGTAATGAGGCCAACGATAGGTTGTAATATAGAGGCGGTAAGTTGAAAGCACAGGGTAATTAGCCCGATTTGCACAAAGCTTAACGCGAATTCTCCCTTAAACAAAGGATAAAGGGCGAGCAGCAACGACTGCATGATGTCGTTCAGAAAATGAGAAATGCTGATGGCACCCAAAATGGCGTAAACGGGTTGCTTGGCTGGGGAAGCAGAAGGAGGTGTCATGGTTGTTATCTTTTTACCTTGTTATCTGTGGAAACAGGCACGTGCCCCGTCGAATTCCAGTTCCGAAAAGAAGGAGCGTGGACTGGCTTAAGGGGATCCATTCTAGCAGAACAGCTTGCACCATACATGACAAAGATAATATTGGCGGAGTGGACGGGACTCGAACCCGCGACCCCCGGCGTGACAGGCCGGTATTCTAACCAACTGAACTACCACTCCTGATAGGGCGTATTGCAACGCGTTGGACTGATGACTCAGTTTTTGGCGTCCCCAACGAGATTCGAACTCGTGTTATCGCCGTGAAAGGGCGGTGTCCTAGGCCTCTAGACGATGGGGACTTTGAAATTACAGGCTGTTAGACGAGTGAGGATAACAAGTTCTCCCTGCATCAGTTTTGGCGGTGCAATCACATAAGCTGCGCATTATAGCAGGGGATTATGGTTTTGAAAATAGGGTAAGTACAACTCCTGAGAGTAATCCCAAAAAACTGGCAGGTACGGCTGTCCACCAATCGTTGGTTTCGTGATACACGACCAGATGCCATAAACCCAATACAATGCCGAGGGCACATACGATAATACTGATCCAGGTGGTGATCACGCCGATTGTGTGTAAAGTTTTCATGGGTTTGTGGATGAAATGACTCATCGTGAGTTGATGTTGATGTAGGGGAACACATTTTAAAAATGTGACATAATAACCGTTTTGAATTGTATCAGCCTTACATCGGCTGTCAAATAGTCAGTGTGGCTGTTGTTTGGTTTTTCCTCATCAGTTGGACGTATCGACGCCAAAAAGCATATCCGCTGAGGAGAAAAATGGCCATCCCAAGAGCCAAATAAAGCGGGGTACTGGACAGTAACGGAGAAATTGCACCAGCCACGATCACATTTAACAGGGTTTGAACGAAGCCTTGCATAGAGGACACCAGGCCGCGATGTTGTGGAAATAAATCCAGTGCCAGCAAAGTAATGCTGGGCATCGCTAAAGACATGCCTGTGCTGTAAAGGGCCAGTGGTAATATTGCCCAAGGCCAACTGGGGACAAATAAACTGTTGTAAATGAGGTTGGCGCTCACTGCAGTAAATAATAAAAAATAGGCGATGCGCACGGTTCCTTCAGCCGAGAGACGCCCGGCCAGACGACCAGAGAGAAACGCTCCCAACATCACACCGGAAATTGCCGGCATGAATAAATGTGCGAATTGATTTGAACGCAGGTGCAGCGTGTCGAGGACGAAGTGGGGGGCAGAAGCAATATATAAAAAGAATCCCGCAAAATGACAGGCTATGGTCGCAGCCAGTAACAAAAAATGCGGGTGACTGGCGACTTCGTGGTAATTGCGCGTCAGCGGTCGCAGTGAAAAATGATTGCGTCGGTGTCTGGCATGGGTTTCCGGTAAATAGCGGTAACACAGGATAAATAACACTACGGCCAGTGCGGACATAAATAGAAACACTGAATGCCAACCGAAAAGATTATGCAGCCAGCCGCCGATAATGGGGGCGATTGCAGGTGAAATCGCAAACATCATGGTGATGCGCGACATCAGCAATTGTGCGTCGGTACCCTGGTAGACATCCCGGACAATAGCGCGACCTACGATCATGCCTGCACCGGCAGAAAGGCCCTGTATTCCTCTCAGCAGAATGAGTGTTTGAATGTCATTCACCCAGATCGCACCCAGAGACGTCAGCGCAAAGGCGATGAGCGAGATTAAAATCACCGGGCGGCGGCCATAAGCATCCGACAAAGAGCCGTGAAATAGCATCATGACCGCAAACCCGAGTAAATAGACACTCAAAGTTTGCTGCAGTTGCCATGCGCTGGCGTGCAGGCTGGTTTCGATGCTGGGAAAAGAGGGCAGGTAGGTGTCGATGGAAAACGGCCCCAGCGTGGCCAAGCCTGCCAGGAGCAGCGTGAGGGTGAGGCGGTGTACCGGTTTCGTTACTGTCAATGTGAGCGCTCTTGTACCAGGATCCACGGTGCGACAACGACAGTCCAGATCGGGGGCTTGCGTCCCTGCCAATCCTGTGCGGTGGCATCATCGAGTTTGCTGAGTCGTCCTGTCATCAGCCATGTTTGCACGCTGGGTGCATGGTCGGCAGCAATGTGTGCCGCCACGTCAACCAAGTCCAGCGTGCTGTCCACATGCAGCAATTGCCCTTTGGCAAAAAAAGGCAGCAATTCACTCCAATCGGCTTTGGCGGTTTCAGCGTTTAATTGAACGCGCAGCGCATCTATATTTTGGCTCATGGTCACTTAGTTATTGTCACGCAGATTACACAGATTAACGAGCCCTCAATCGCCGTTGGCAGGTTCATCAGGCAACAGTGGTTGCGCTTCACGCAGGGTATCCAAATCCACCGCTTCAATTTGGCTAAAACGCCGGCTGATTTTCTGGCTGGTGGTGTGGACATCCGCAGCGTCTTCATGCGCTTGGCGGATATGGTCGGCCAGCTTTTTCATGCGGGTGTCAAAACGGTTAAATTCTTTCCCCAATCGGGACAACTCATCTTTGATGATGTGTACTTGACGGCGTGTTTCGACGTCTTTTATCACGGCACGCGCGGTATTCAGGACTGCCATCAGTGTGGTGGGCGAGACGATCCATACCCGATGCAGTTGGGCGTATTCATTCAGCTCGGCATGATTGCCGTGGATTTCTGCGAACACCGCTTCGGCAGGCACAAACATGACTGCGCCGTCCGACGTTTCCCCCTCGATGAGGTATTTGCTGGCGATGTCGTCGATGTGCTTGCGGATATCTGCCTTGAATGCACGGATATGCAAGATACGCTCAGACTCCGGCAGCGCGGCAACCATCATGCGATGGTAGTTTTCCAGTGGAAATTTCGCGTCGATGGCTACATTGCCGGTGGGTTCAGGCAATTGGAGCAGGCAATCCACCCGATTACCGTTGGAGAGCGTCACCTGGAACGCGTAGGCATCCGGCGGCAGGATGTTGCGTACCAGGCTTTCCAGTTGCACTTCGCCAAACGCGCCGCGTGAGCGTTTGTCACCCAACAGCGACTGCAGGGTCACGACATTGCTGGTGAGGCTGTCGATTTTTTTCTGCGCTTCGTCGATGGTGGCCAGGCGGGTCATCACATTGACAAAGGTTTCATTGGTTTTTTTGAAGCCCTCATCCAGTCGTTCAGTGACTTTGCCGGAGATTTCACCCAGCCGGGTATTGACTGTGGCATTCAGACCTTCAATCACCGTGGTCAATTGGGCAGAAATGTGCTGCATGGTGTTCTGCATGACGACTTGTTGGGCGCGACCTTGTTCGGCCAGCGTTTGCAAGGTTTGGCCGAGAAATTCAGTTTGTGCCTGTTTGAGCCCGGCCGAAGACGCGTTCAGTTGCGTGGCGAGGGTCTCCCGGTTTTGTGCCAGTTCTGTTGCCTGGGATACCCCCAGCGAATTCAATGCGGATTGTGTGGCGGCGCGTGTTCCGGCGAGTTCGCTGGATTGAGCCAGTTGCAACTGGTGAATGACTTCACGCAGTTGGTTGAGCTCGCCACCCAGTCCGTTGCGCAAGCGCTCGGAATGGTCGAGCAGGGCGCCCTGGTTGCGTTCTGCGAGGCTGCTCAAACCCTGTTGTAAGGCCTGTGCGAGCGTGTTCTGGTCTGTTTCGGCGGTGAGTGTGAGCTGTGCTGCGAGCATTTCCATTCGGCTGCGTAACGCGCGTGTGGTGATGAGCAACCACACGAGCAAGGTAAAGAGTACGATGAGAAATGCCAGTAAATAAGCGGGGCCCGTAACGGAATTTAACATGATGAGTCAAGTTGGATGCGCAGTACGAATGTGTTCCAAGTATAACGCACCCCAACGGCGCTATCTGCAATTATCTGCCACATTCAGAAGAATGGGGGACAGACCACGATTTTCACAATCATTCCCGGAGTTCATCATAAATTGTGGTCTGTCCCCAATTTATCCCTTTCATGCTTGTGCAGGCAACTGGTTGAATGTAATATGACTATGTGGTAATGACCAGGGGTTAATTTAAAATGCATAACAGGCAAATATCGAAATCAGCATTCAAGGCAAAGGCGCTCGAATATTTTCGTCAAATTGCATCATCTGGAGAGAGCGTGATTGTGACGGATCATGGCAAGCCCGCGCTGGAAGTACGCCCATATCGGGACACCGCCCGACAGCCACTCGATGTCTTGCGCGGCTCTTTAATCAGGTATGAGCATCCAACAGACCCGGTTGCGGTGGATTTTTGGACGGCTGCGCAGTGATCGTTCTGGATACCCATGCACTGGTATGGTGGGTGACAGGCGATGCCGCGTTAAGCAAAAGCGCCAAAGCGGCCATTGAATTCGAGCAGACCAGCGGCGAAATTATTATTTCGGCCATTACTGCCTGGGAAATTGCAATGCTGGTTGAGCATGACCGGTTGGTGCTGTCCATGGATGTTGATAACTGGATTTCAACCGTGGCCGACATTGATGCGGTGAGGTTCATGTCAATTGATATTGAAATTGCGATGAAATCTGTTGTATTACCGGGCGAGTTTCATAAAGACCCCGCAGACCGCATGATTGTGGCGACGGCACGTAAACTGGCTGCACCGCTCGTCACTAAGGACGATAAATTACGCGGGTATCCGCACGTCCACACCATTTGGTAGGGAGAATGGGGGCAGCCCACAATTTTCATACGTCTTCCCTGTTCCCTGCTACCAGATAATCCACATTCTTCGCTTGCATCATTTGTAGTCTGTCCCCCATTCCACAGATAAGTACAATTTAATTGTGTTTATTATGAAAAATTGATTGACATTGCTGGCGCTTGGCAGTAAAGTCCGCCCGTTATTATTACTTGGAGGCCCATCTTGGACAGTTGCTCCTGTAGATTATTCTACGCGCAGTAAGTCAGCGAGATCGCGGCCTTTTCTTATATACCGCCGTCTCGCTGATAAAGCGGGGCGGTGCGTCACATCAGCAGTGCAGTTGTTATCACTGCGATCAGCACCCCCATAAAATTGTTGAATGGCTTTGCCATATTTCCGTTTCGGATATGGTTTGGCTGACATGTTCATTTTGCCTTGGCGTTTGTCGCTTTGTCTGGGTGAATTGTGCGTAAATTCAACGTTAATACGCAGTCGAAATCCGGTATTGCCGGATCAGGACTTGCAATTTATGTGAGGTCGAAATCATGAAAATAAATTTCTTTTTGAGCAAAGTGGCATTCTGCATTTCCATGGAAAACTGCTGGCAAGTTGTTCGCGGTCGTGTAGCCAAAAACGTGCCCAGCCACACCATGGATCCCGGTGTAGTGCCTGTCCGTGCCGGCATGTACGGCCTTCTGGTCATGTCGGGGCATGAGCAGGATCGCAGTCGCTAGGCGGTCTGCAGATTTTAAAGGAGTAAACCATGGAAAGTGACAGTAAGTCTGGCGTGACCGTTCTGGCTCGGTAATCCTGTCCCGCAATTCATTTGCGTCGATTGGTGGCTGGCCGGTACGGTCGCTCCGCTCGACGGTTTCCATGTGGCTGATCGCCACCTGATCCGTCTTCTGACACCTGAACACGTATGCTGTGCGCTAATGATGAAGGCACGCATTCGCCAAAGACAGGAAAGTAACCAAGTGGAAAAAATGATTGATGTACATATTGATGCCAAAGCAGACCTGTTTGCGCCCGCACAGCGCCTCAGGTTTTTGCAAGGCATGATGGTGATGCTGGGCTTGACCACCGTTCAATTTGCATTTGCGCAGTCTGTAGATCCGGCTGAAAGGCCAAATGAAACGGGCAGCCCCTCCAATTTGAGTGCTGCATCGGTGAGTTCAGCGCAAATAACGCCTGTTGCAGTTGATTCTGTATCGCAATGGGCTGTTTACGGCCAGTACACCAATGTTTATCAATGGCACCCAGCGTTTAACTCGCCTTATTCAGGCACCAATAGCCTGACTGCGACCAACAATGGTGAGCAAACGAACGATGCGACGCTTTATTTGGGATACCAGTTGTCACCCACTACCGAATTTTGGATTAACCCGGAATATGATCAAGGGTTTGGATTAAATGATACCTTGGGAGTGGCAGGTTTCCCCAGCGGCGAGGCGTATAAAGTAGGGGCCAATAATCCCTATTACCGTACGCCGCGTTTATTTATGCGCAAGGTGTTTAACCTGGGCGGTGCGGCGCAATCGATTGAAGCTGACGCCAATCAAATGGCAGAGACACGCAGTGCGGATAACCTTGTGTTGACGGTAGGCAAATTTGCGGTGACTGATGTGTTTGATACCAACAGCTATGCGCATGACCCGCGTGCGGATTTTTTAAATTGGTCAGTCATTGATGCCGGTGCGTTTGATTATGCAGCAGATTCTTGGGGGTACAGCTATGGTGCGAGTGCTGAATGGACGCAATCATGGTGGACTTGGCGCAGCGGGGTGTTTGATTTGTCCACAGTACCAAACGGCGAAAAACTGAGTGAGAACATGAGTGAGTTTGAATTGGTGACGGAGTTTGAAGAACGGCATCAATGGCACAGCTTCCCGGGAAAAGTGAAAGTATTGGTGTTTGCGAATCATGCACCTATGGGCAGTTATGGGCAAGCTGTGTTGCTGGGTCAGCAGACTGGGCGTGTTCCAGATACCGCACTGGTGAGGCAAATGAGTTGGCGGCCTGGTGTGGAATTGAATATGGAACAGGGTTTAAGTGAGAGTCTGGGTATATTTGGGCGTGCCAGCATGAATGATGGTGCGCAAGAGGCTTATGAGTTTACGGATATTAATCAATCTATTTCCGCAGGATTTTCCTTGCAAGGCAAGTCTTGGGGCAGGGAACAAGACACGGTAGGCGTGGCTTACGTGCTGAACGGCATTTCTCGTGCTGCGCAATCTTATTTTGCGGCAGGTGGCTTGGGTGTGTTGGTGGGTGATGGACAATTGCCTCATTACGGATATGAAAATATCACTGAAATGTTTTATGCGTGGCAAATACAGCCCCGTGTGGCATTGAGCCTGGATTATCAATACATTGCCAACCCTGCGTATAACGTGGATCGTGGCCCGGTTAATGTGTTCGGCGTGCGCACACACCTGAATTTTTAGTACGATAACGCGAGAAACAGGGGGGGTAGACCAAAAAACAGGGGACAACCCGCAATTTATTTAATTGTGGGTTGTCCCCTGTTTTTCTGTTTCTTTTCTCCGGGGTTTATTTTGCCGCTGTGCGGCGTAGCCGCGACAACAGGCGCCGTGCCAGTTCACCAAATAACTCGGTTTGGGTGGGATGAGGATGGATGGCTTGCGCCACTTGTTCCAAACTCAGTCCAGCGGAGACCATGAGCACGGCTTCACCAATCAGTGTGTCGGTGTGTTCGGTGAGGAAGTGCACCCCAATGATTTTGTGACTGGTTTTGTTGGCGACCAGTTTAATCATGCCGTTTGTTTCGCCGGTAATCATCGCCTTGGCGTCAATGCTCATCGGCATTTTGACTTCGACAGCGTCGATGCCGCGTGCTTTGGCTTGCGCCAGAGACAGGCCGACAAAACCCGCCTGCGGACGACTGAATGTCACGCCGCAGTCTACATCCTGATTGTATTGCGCATCTTCACCCAGCAGGTTAGTGGCCGCCACACGCCCTTGGGTGGCAGCGGTGTGTGCCAGCATGTAACCACCGATGACATCGCCTACTGCGAAAATGTTGGGTTGCGACGTGCATCCACGTGCATCCACTTTGATGGCCGCGCCGTTCAGGACAACGCCTGCAGCAGCCAGATTGAGTTTGCTGGTGTCTGGACGCTTGCCCGTAGACATCAAGATATAATCACAGGCATATTCAACAAGTTGGCCGTCCTGATCGTGATAAGCGACATGCATGTTACCCGCAGTACCCTTGATCTGGCTAATTTTTACCTGGGTACGTACGGTCAATTCTTGTTGCAGAATGCCTGTGAGTTGTTTGGCAATTTCATCTTCCACTTCGGCCAAAATTCGTTCTTGTGCTTCGAGGATAAGAATCTCAGTGCCGAAATCATGGAAAATTTGCGCCATTTCGATGCCAATCACGCCACCACCGATGATGGCCATGCGTTTCGGTGGTGTGGGCAGATTCCAAATGGTGTCAGAGGTAATGACGCCACCGCTGACCAAGCCATCTTGTGCGCCAGGAATAGGTGGAATAAATGGAGGCGCGCCGGTGGCAATGACCGCTGCACCAAATTTAAGTGTATAGGTTTCGCCTTGGGATGGCACCACTTGCAGGGTGTGCTCATCAACAAAAGAAGCAAAGCCTTCGCGCATGTCAATTTTGACACCCTTGTCGGTTTTGAGCGCCATTTCACCACGTGTTTGCAACACCGTTTTACGGTGCTGCTCTAACACAGGCCAATTTAATTTGGGTTTGTCGGTGTTCAAAACGCCCTTGTCGGCGTCGTGGGCACGATCGCGCAATAAATCCGCAGTATGTCGCCATGCTTTGGATGGAATGCAGCCACGCCACAAACATTCGCCGCCGGGCAGGGGGGCGTTGTTGATCAGTGTGACTTTTGTCCCGTGCTCAACCAAGTCACGGGCGCAGTCTTCTCCACCGGGGCCGCCACCAATGACAACAACCGACACATCCCAGTCCCCATCAGGGATGGGTTTGGGTTTTTCACCAGGCTCACCAGACATCCAGGTTTCAGGTTGCTCGATGATCTGTTTTAAGTGTGCCAGATAGTTGGCAACATGGGCGCCATTGACGACACGGTGGTCGGCGGTGACACAAATCGGCATACCATTCGAGCCATTGGCGGCTATGGCCATGATGGCGCCAATTCCGGGCGTTGGTATTGCCGTGAAATGGGTGACGCCGAGCATGCCCATATTGGAAATGGTGAAGGTCGGGTTGGTGTATTCGGCTGGCGCCAGCTTGCGGGCGCGGGCACGGGGCATCAGGTCAGACCATTCCGCCTGCAACTGTTCCAGTGTTTTATTGCCCACATCCGACAAAATCGGCACCACCAAACCGCCACCATCCGCTGACACCGCAATACCAAAATTGTGTTCCTTGTGTTCAACAATTTTGTCCACCGGCTGGTAACAGCAATTGAGCATGGGGTGCTCAAGCATGGCCTGTGAACAGGCTTTGGCGATGGCGACTGTGATGGACACTTTGCGTGCTT
Organism: Pseudomonadota bacterium; assembly: GCA_021786845.1. Taxonomy (GTDB): domain Bacteria; phylum Pseudomonadota; class Gammaproteobacteria; order Burkholderiales; family Sulfuriferulaceae; genus Sulfuriferula. The sequence continues at coordinate 43,983 of JAJYMO010000065.1, forward strand.
TGGCCGCAGCAATCAGTTTTTCCGGATAGATATTGAAGGTAACATCAAAGGTGGGTAGCGTCAGTGAGGCCGTCATGGAATGCGACACGGCCTTTTCCATGGAAGTCATTGCGCGACCTGTGCCTGGTACATCCACTTGCGGCAAAGCGTGCGCGATTTCTTTCATGTTCGGACGGGCATGCAGGACATCTTGCGCCACAATGACATGGTTTGGACCCGAACCGTGCAGTTTGCTCAAGTCAACACCTTGCTGACCAGCCAGTTTGCGGGCATAAGGCGAGGCATAATGGCCTTGTGGACGCGCGGCGGGGGAAACATTGCTAACTGCTGCTGCGGCAGGGACAGCTTTGGTCATGCTGGCATGGGCGGCGGCAGGTTGGGGATGACTGGTGGAATGCGTGACAACGATTTTGTGTGCGGCTGAAAGCGTCACTTCGGTATCGTTTATGGCGCCAGACTCGGCGACAATAAAGGCCATGGGGTGCGCCACCTGCACGGTGCTGCCCACAGCAGCCATTGGGCCGGAAAGCCAGCCATCCTGGAATACCTCGACATCCATGATGGCTTTGTCGGTTTCGACAGTGGCCACGATATCGCCACGCTTGATGGCATCACCCAGCTGTTTTTCCCAGCTGACCACAATGCCTTCTGTCATGGTGTCGGACAATTGCGGCATGACAATCGCAGTGCCGGAATGGCGCGGAATCATTTCAGTGGATGCGACATCGGTCACCACTTCGTTTGGCGCAATATTGGCTTCACCCAGTGCGTCGCTGATGTAGCCCAATGCACCGGACACGGCAACGCTGGCACCGATTTCAGCCAGAGGACCCATCAGGTACCCGGCTTTAAATACCTCTACATCCATGATGGCCTTGTCGGTTTCCACGGTCGCAACAATGTCGCCACGTTCAACCCGGTCGCCAATTTGTTTTTCCCAACTGACCAGAATGCCCTCGGTCATGGTGTCCGAGAGTTGGGGCATAGTGATAACGTAATGCTGTGAGGACATATTCGGGGATACCTTTACGCTTTGCCAAACAGCTTGAGCACGGCACGGACCACGTCGTCGTGGTCAGGGATGGCGGCAGCTTCCAGAGTGTGGTTGTAAGGTTGTGGGACAAATGCTGAGTGCACACGCACTGGGGCAGCATCCAATTCAAAGAAACATTCTTCGTTGATGATGGCGATGATTTCAGATCCTACGCCAACGGGCGCTTCGTCTTCTTCCGCGATGACTGCGCGGTGGGTTTTGCTGACGGATTTGCGTATGCCCGCGCGGTCTAAAGGCGACAAGCAATACAAATCGATCACTTCAGCGGAAATGCTGTGTTGCGTTTGCAAAATCTCTGCCGCTTTCAAGCACCAATGCACGGAAATATTATAGCCGAACAAGGTCACATCACTGCCGGTGCGGGCGACTTCCGAGCCTTCCAGAGGGTGCAGGTATTCACTGTCAGGCACTTCACCCTTCATGTTGTACATCAGTTCGTGTTCATTGATGAACACTGGGTCGTTGCTGCGAATGGCGGATTTCAGCAGGCCGTAGGCCTGTTTGGGGTTGGAGGGCGTCACTACGCGCAATCCGGCGATGCCCATAAACACTTTTTCCATGCGGGCGGAATGTTGTGCGCCCAACTGGTGCGCTGCGCCACCGGCAGAACGAAACACGCAAGGGGCGGTCAACTGGCCGCCAGACATGTAGCGCACTTTGGCTGCGGAATTAAACATTTGATCCATCGCCAGCCAGGCGAAATTGACCGACATGATTTCGATGACGGGGCGTACACCCAAAAACGAAGCGCCGATGCCCAAACCTGTGAAACCGCCCTCGGAAATGGGGGTGTCCATAACGCGTTTTTCACCGTATTTCTCAAATAAACCTTTGGTGGCTTTATAAGTGCCACCGGCCACGCCGATGTCCTCACCCATACAAATAACCATGGGATCACGCGCCATTTCTTCGTCTTGCGCACGCAATAATGCTTCCCAGTACATGATTTCAGCCATACTTCAATTCCTTCGTGGTGTCAGTGCGCCCCGATTGATCGGGGTGAGCAAACAGGATGGGCCCGTTCATGAAAGAAACGTTAGCCCATTTATTTATTCAATGAGTCCTAAGCCAGGACGTAATGTTCAAGTTCAGACACATCGGGTTCGGGGGATGATTCGGCAAACGCGATCACTTCAGTTTCAATGTAAACATCGGCATCGCGTTCAAACTGTTGAAACGCATCCATGGTTAATTGTCCAGCCCCGATGAGCTTGTCGCGCAAAATATTGATGGGGTCACGCTGTTTCCAGTGCTCTTCTTCCTCACGGCTGCGGTAGCCACGGGAATCCGACATGGAGTGACCGCGATAACGATAGGTCATTAACTCAAGAAAATAGGGACCTTTGCCGCTGCGCACGTAATCGACGGCTACTTTGGCGTGCTCATACACCACATCAATGTCCTGCCCGTCGCACTGCGCCGCTTCAACGCCGTAAGCGCACACGCGTTTGTATTGGTCGACGACGGCTGTCGAGCGATCAAGTGCCGTGCCGATGCCATACAGGTTATTCTCGCACACAAACAGGACGGGCAGATTCCACAGCTTGGCCATATTCATGGTTTCATGGAACACGCCCTGGTTGTTGGCCGCATCACCCAGAAAACAGATGGAGATTTCATCGCCACCTTGCAGTTGTATCGCTTTGGCCATGCCCGCCGCCAGAGGAAAAGGGCCGCCAACCAAAGCATAACCGCCCATGAAACGGTGTGCCGCATCAAAAATGTGCATGGAACCGCCGCGCCCTTTGGAGCTGCCGGTGGCTTTGCCGTACAGTTCCGCCATCACCACTTTGGGGTCGGACCCGCATTTAATTGCATGGATGTGGTCACGGTAACCGGTAATCACATAATCGTGGCCGGGGCGAGCGGCCTCCATCACCCCATTGCAGCAGGCTTCCTGCCCTGGGTAAAGGTGCAAAAACCCACCAATTTTGCGTTCGATATAGGCTTGATAACAGCGTTCTTCAAAGCGGCGATGCAGCACCATCTCTTGCAAAACACGCTTTTTGTCGTCCAGGGTCATGAAAGTCTTCCTTGCCAGATGCGGAAATTAAGTCGCGTAAACTCTGTTATTATCTGACAAACTTGGCATTAGGTCAAAATTACTCGCGTCCGCCGCGTTGCGCGATGGGTGCTACGACTAAGAGATAAACATGTTGGCAAAAATTAAAACCTGCTTAAAACAGATCGTCGAAGACGACCTGACGGCCACATCACATCATTTAATTCTGCTGCAGAACGGTGACTGTATTCCTGAGAGTTTAGCCTCAAGTAAACGTTTAAAGAGGAGTTTAACCCGACGTGACATGTTAAAGAAAGTTTTCGTAAAAACCCCTGTGTTGACGGAAAATCAGGCCGGCGGTTTGGTGGTGTGGTTGGTGCTTGATCTGCTTTCGAGCCGATTTGCCCAAATGGAGCAAGTGCGTAAAGCAGTCATGCTGTTGCTGGCAGAGTCGCCGGATACGTTGAGTTTGGCAGCGTTTGGCGATACTGATTTTCAGCATGCGGCATTGTGTTTGGCAGCCTATGTCAGCTGGATCAATGGTGAAAAATTACCCAATTACAAAACGGACAAGCCTTCGCGGTCTTTTAAAAAAATGCAGGTATTCGGGGTGAATTCGGCTGATGCGTTTGCACACGAACATGCGCTGGCGGCCGCAAATGTCTTGAGTCGCACTTTAACGGCTACACCGGGCAATCAGCTGACACCGCGTGTTTACCGGAAAAAAATAGCGGAATTAGCGCAAATACACGGTTGGCAGATCAAGGAGTACGATCAGAAAGCGTTACGGAAATTGGGTGCGGGTGCCTTTCTGGCCGTTGCACAGGGCAGTCAAGATGATGAGGCTGCTATCGTACATTTGCGCAGGCATGTGGCCGGGGCAAAGAAGACCGTGGCATTGGTCGGCAAAGGTATTTGTTTTGATACGGGTGGGCACCAACTTAAACCAGCCAAATACATGCTGGGTATGCACGAAGACATGGCAGGGTCGGCAGTGGCTTTGTCCATCTTGCAGGCTGCCACCGAACTCAATCTGCCTGTGAATCTGGAGGTGTGGTTAGCGATCGCAGAAAATCATCTTGGCCCACTTGCTTATAAGCCGGGTGATGTGGTGACCGCATTGAATGGCACCACGATAGAAATGATGCACACTGATGCCGAAGGCCGTTTGGTGCTGGCGGATACGCTGAGTCTGGCTGCGCGCAATCAGCCGGATGTGATGGTTGATTTTGCGACGCTCACTGGCAGCATGGTGACCGCCCTGGGTACCCGTTACAGTGGTGTGCTGGGCAACAATGAGACTGAACTGACTCGTGCTTTGGCTGCAGGTGTAGCCAGTGGTGAACGCTTGTGTGCATTTCCTGTGGACGATGACTATGCGCCGGCGCTGGATTCTGAAGTAGCCGACATCAAGCAATGTTTATTGGAGGGTGAGGCGGATCATATTCTGGCGGCGTGTTTCCTCAAACGCTTTGTGTCTGACATTCCCTGGTTGCATGTGGATTTGTCGGCGGCAAACAGCCCGAAAGGCTTGGGTGGCGTAGACACCGAAGTAACGGGTTTTGGTGTGGCATGGGGGATTAACTGGCTGGAGAGTCAGTGCTAACGGACAGGGCAAATTGTCGCCCCGAATCATGCAACAGCACAGTCGTCATGTCCGTTTCCCCTTACGCCTTACTCTCTCCCACAGGGGAGAGAAGGACGAAGTCTCGCTATGCGATCACGCTAACGCATAGCTGTTATCCGGCTTTCAGTTATCAAGTTCCTTGCTGGTTTATGAAAGACCTGCCCTTCAGTGTGGCGGGCGCACCACGTGCCAGCGAAAGCTGAAGTGTTATACGGCTTTATTGCTTGGGTTTAATCCCCATAACCTTGAGGATTGCCTTGTTGCCAGCGCCACGCATCGGCGCAGATACTGTCTAAACCACGTTTGGCCTTCCATTCCAAAAGTTGTTCGGCTGCGGCAGGGTCCGCCCAACATTCGGCGATGTCACCGGGTCTGCGATCAACAATCTCATAGGGCAAATCGCGCCCGATGACCTGTCCAAACGCTTGCAGCATTTGTAATACGGAATAACCCTGCCCCGT
>JAJYMO010000002.1:0-9085 GCA_021786845.1 Pseudomonadota bacterium
ACCTCTTGTTGCAGCGCCAAAGTTGCAGCCAGCATCTGCTCCTCCATGGTGGCGAGTTGTTGAACAATTTCACCAATGTTTTCCGATTTGTCCTTGATGTTAAGCGGGCTTGCTGATGCCACAGACTGATTCATCGCGTTATTGTGCTCGGCATGAACCCTGACGATATTGGTCAGTTTTTCCATGTTCTCAGCTGCCTGTCCCAACTGCGTGGTGCCAGACTGGATGCGTGAAGAAAGTTCAGCAATACCCTTCGCCTCTGTACTGATGCCGTGAACATGAGAGCCCACCTCTGACATCACCGCCACCAGATTGGTTTTCATTTGATTGAGCGCGCCCAGAAGCTGCCCCGTCTCATCCGAAGCGTTTATCTCAAACTCGGTAGACAAATTTCCCCATGCAATGGCATGCGCAACTTCAAGCGCACGATCAATAGGTTTCAAAATTGTGCTGGAGATAAAGTAACCAAACAGCAGCAACAACAAACCACCCATACCGCCTGCGACAGCAAGCGATATGGGCAACCAGCCGGGCACGCCCACCAACTGTGGCTGCGAAGCAGTTTCCCACCAGCCAAGAATGCCCAGGGCCGCCATCAGTATGGCAGCAAAGCTGGCCGTCAACATAATCCTGATACCGATGGGGATGCGCCTGAGAACGGTCAGGACACCAGGCCAACCACGCCGCGTCACCTTGCCATGTCGAATAATCAAATGAGCGGCATTACCAGAACTGATTTGCTGGTACAGGCGCTCAGCCTCAGCGATTTGCGCTCTTGAGGGCTTATTCCGCACTGAAAGATATCCCTTTGTGGGAAGGGTTTTGCGCAAGGGCGTGACATTGGCAAGCACCCAATAGTAATCACCATTTTTGCGGCGATTTTTAACCATGCCGGTCCAAGCCTGACCCTCACCCAGCGTTTCCCAAAGATCCTCAAATGCCTCTCGCGGCATGTCTGGATGACGCACCAGGTTATGCGGCTTACCGATAAGTTCGTCTTCGGAATAGCCGCTGGCTTCTATAAAGGCAGCGTTCGCGTAAGTAATCCGACCCCGGAGGTCAGTGGTTGAAATGATCGAGACACCGTCTTTTAATTCATACTCATGGTCTGTCACAAAGGGATTATTGCTCATCCTGTTGCCTCTCAAGGTGAAATAAATAGTTAAAGCCGGAACAATCCACCCGGTTCGTGGTGGTTACTTTATTTTTTTTCCACGCCGGTTTAAAACCCCTGCCTTCAGGCCGGTAACCTCATTGCCGGCGAAGCAAGTTGCGAGAGGTTTTTTGGATTGAGAAAAACGGCTGCAAACTGGCCCCGAACCGGAGTGCCGCCTAACGGATTATTTGGGTTTAATTCTCAAAGGCCCCTGGGCATTGAACACACATGTTCGCCATCGTTGTACAATTCAACGATCATCACTTTTTTATTTTACGACAACCAGATCTTTAAATTTTATCACAAACCTTTACGTCACCATGAATCAACTCACATCCCTTCCTGTCATGGCTGTTTCCGCTGGCATCCTGTACCGCCCTGATGGCACGATTTTGCTGGCCAGCCGCCCAGCCGACAAGCCCTGGTCCGGTTATTGGGAGTTTCCGGGCGGGAAAATGGAAGCCGGGGAAACCAGTAGACAAGCACTAACGCGGGAACTGGAAGAAGAATTGGGGATACGGGTCACACACGCCATGCCCTGGTTAACACTGACGCACAATTATCCAACCGCACGCGTTTGTTTAAATTGCTTTTTAATCGATGCATGGCAAGGCGATCCAACGCCTCGTGAAGGACAAATGCTGTCCTGGCAGCACCCTGATGCGGTGAATGTGATGCCCTTGTTGCCAGCCAATTTGCCTTTGTTGCACGCACTGTGTTTACCCCCGATAATGGGGATTACCCATATTGAGAATGACCTTGTTGGGTTTCTAAAAAAGTTGGACGCCGCCTTGCTGGCTGGCCTAAAACTGATTCAACTCAGAGAAGCCGGAATAACGCAGCACTATGCTGAAACCGTCATTGCACGCGCTCACCAGCATGGCGCGCAGGTGGTCATTAATCAGGATGTGAATCTGGCGCAGCGCACCCAGGCTGATGGCATTCATTTGACTGCCAAACAATTGGCCGATACAGTGATGCGTCCTGATTTTCGCCTGGTTGGTGCATCATGCCACAATAAGCTTGAATTAGATCACGCGGAACAACTGGGTTGCGATTATGCGCTGTTATCGCCTGTTTTACCCACGGCCAGCCACCCTGGCGCAACTGTACTGGGATGGGATAAATTTACAGAACTTGCGCAAGGACGGAGTTTACCTGTTTACGCTCTGGGCGGCATGACACAATCGCTGCTGACCCCCGCTCGCGAACGGGGTGCTCACGGCATCGCTTTATTACGAGGAATTTGGTAATGAAATCAATTGATATATTTCAATTTATCCATCTTGCATGGCACAATGCCAGCCGCAACAAGCGGCTGGCAGGCGTATATTTAAGCGCAGCGCTGAGCGTGTCGGCTCATGCGCAGAGTACCTCACCCACTCAGACAGCTTGTATACCGCAACAACATGCCTGCCAGTTCATTTTGCCTGATCGGCGACAACTGGCCATTGAATTCAATGGCCAGCCTTCGGCTTTACATGCGTTCAAACTCTGGGTAACCGTACCAGGAGCACACTCGCTGACTGCCCAATTTACTATGCCAGACATGGATATGGGTGAAAACCGCTACCGCTTGCAGCCGCTAACGGGAGAAAAGTGGCAAGCAACAGTGATCTTGCCTGCCTGCATGATGGGTGGGCACCGTTGGTTGATGACGCTAAAAGTGGACAATGAGGTTATCCGTATCCCATTTGCCAATTAATTTCCATGCATCAATCACAAAACTGTCACATTTACCCGTAAAAAAACCACTATAATTTCACATGTCTACGAGGAGATGCTGCCATGCCACAGGAACATACCTACAAACAATTTGATGCCGATCTCGAGCACATGCGCTCACGTGTGCTCAGCATGGGCGGTTTGGTCGAGCAGCAAATCAGCCAGGCGATAGAAGCTTTGCTCAGTGCCGACCTCGATTTAGCAGATAATACCGTCGCCCAAGACCACCTGGTCAACGCAATGGAAGTCGAAATCGATGAAGCCTGCGCGCAAATTATCGCCCGTCGCCAGCCCACCGCTTCCGACCTGCGCATGGTCATTACTGCCATTAAAACCATCACCGACCTGGAGCGTATTGGTGATGAAGCCGCCAAAGTGGCACGTATGGTGCGCAAAATTCACGAGGCAGGGCGGATTGTTCAGCCCCGCTTTAACCAAATCAGATTCATGAGCGAGATCGTGCTGGATATGCTGCACCGTGCACTGGATGGCTTTGCTCGCCTGGATGTCCACGACACAGCCCTGATTGCTCGCAAAGATCGGGCCGTGGATGAAGAATACAATCTGGAGTTACGCAACCTCATCACTTACATGATGGAAGATCCTCGCACCATCAAAACGTTTATCGACATTATGTTCGTGGCCAAATCGATAGAGCGCATGGGGGACCATGCGTGCAATATTTCTGAGTATGTGGTGTACATGGTCAAGGGCAAAGACATCCGTCACACCAAAATTGACGAAATCGAACGTGATATTGAAGAGTAACCTTGCCAAAGCGAGCAATAAGGCCCCAGGCCTGTAAGGGTCGGTGACCTGATTGCCCAGATTTCTTCTGTCAACGAAAAATCGCTACGGGTTATGATGTCGTGGCGATGGTTATTCTGATTGTCACGCAAGCCAATGATCGCGCCGACACACGCCTCGCACCTCGCAACGCGCGCAACTTGTTGCCCGACCATTTGCGGGCAATGGTGCGCCGGCATACATGGCCTTAAACAGGCTAACCAACCGTTCGGCGCTGCATGCGGCTGCAATGGGCAGTGATTCTTCTATCGCGACAGTCAGTGTAGCGGCGTCATCCAGGCTGACAAAGGCCGCTTGCGCAATCATGGCGTTACCTCCCACTGCTTGTGCTGCAAGCACGGCGTAAGCAGCCAATTGCACGCTTTCATCGACGGACTTCGCATCCTGTTTCAATGTGTTGACCGCACCGGTCTTGTAATCCAGCACCGACCATCCGTGCGCACTGCTGTCGACGCGGTCAATACGGCCTTTCAGCGTCACATGATGCTGATCATCTACCGCCCAGGTGCGCGCAGCATCAATTTCGCCCTCATGCCAATGCCAACCATCTTGCTCTCTGTCTCGCTGCCACTGCAGATAATTGGGAATTTTCTCGCGCCAGCGGGCCTGCCATGCGCGCACAAAAAAATCCTGGTCTGAAAATCGGGAAAAATGAGTGAGGCTGATGGCTTGCAGTGCCGCCTCAGCCGCATCCGTGGACAGGTCGGTCACGCGCGGAAAAGCACGATGAAAATCGTGCAAAATGGCATGCACCACTTGCCCATAATCCGATTTCACCATGTCAGCACGAATATCATCCGGCGCACTCAAGCCCAGCACATGACGAATAAAGAACTGATATGGGCAGTCCATCAGACTGCGGTATGCGCTAACACTAATTTGTTCAGGAATCAGGTGCGTGTGTGCCACGGGCCTGGGCGAACCTGCACTGGTACTGGTTTGTGCCAAATCCGGCCTCACCCATTGCAGTAAACTGGTATCACGTAACGAAGTACCCCAAGCCATTTGATGCAGCAAATCCAGGCGCTCAAATCCGGGTGCCAGAGGATTATCCTCATCACCCTGTCGCAACTGCCATAATATCCGGGTCACTGGGGCATGCGCCAGCAGGGTGGCCGTGTCTTGCTCGAACTGTGCCAACAATTCCGTTTGGGTGCTTAAACCCAAAGCCGCACGCACAGACTGATTAAAGAATACCGAATTCGCGCCAGATGGCATCCATTGTCTTGCGTCTGCGCCCAAAATCAGCACCGCATCGAAATCGCGCAAACGACTGGCCGCCAAATGGGTGAACACCAAAGGACTGTCCACGCTGCTATCTACAAATTGTGCGCCTTGTAACGCATGGTCCAACCACCGGCAAAATTCCTGCAAGTTAAGTGTTAGCCCTGACACATGGCGCAACTCCTGCTTACGTGTGGACAGCAGCGTCAACAATTGCGCACCCGCTTGATCCTGACTCAAATGCATCAAACCACCCAACTGCCTGAAACTGTCTTCAAGGACATCCAGCCAGGCCGGAAGTGCGCGCTCACGGTGAGACAGCAAAGGTTCTGCGGCATGATGCAACCGCAACAACACCTGATGTAGCGGATCATCAGCAGCATGTGCATTCATTACAGCCAACCATGCCGACCTACCGTGAACAGGGCCGTGTTTGCGCAACCACATCTGCAAATGACTGATCACCTGTTCGCGCTGAATTGCTTGCCAATCTGCACAGCATTGTTGCGATTGCAGCAGATCCAGCACATCAAGATAGGGGAAATCTGCCCGTACCGTGTCTAACCAGCGCATGATGCCTGCACTGGCAACTGTGGTATCCAGGGTCCAGCCGGTTTCATCGGCAACCAAAATCTGTGTACGTTCCAGCAGGGCTCGCAAACGGCGCGCGGTCAGCCTGTCCTGCACCACCACCGCAATACGTTGTCGCCCTTCTGCCAGCCACAGGCGGATTTGCGCCTCAGCGGCCTGGGCCTCGCTTTCCAGGCCATAAGTGCCTGTCAACTGTAATCTGCCCTGCCATGGGCTACCCGGCATATGGCACGCCAATTCCTGCGCACGCGCATACAAAGAAGATCCCTTTGTCCAAGCCACGCGCAAACACGCTGTCGCGTCATCTCCTTGCTGTGCCGGTAAACGTATCACCACCTGACGATGCGCATATGCAGTCAGGAACAGGCGTTCTTGCCGATCCAGGCTGGATTCATCCAACACACAGAGTGGAACAGAGGCAGTTCGCGCCAACGCTGCCAGTTGCATGACATACAACGCAGCAGGTGAAACCCCTTCCTGCGGGCGCGCGGCCAATGCATACCACAGTTCGTGCACCAAACGTGCTTCAAACGTAATGGCCGTCTGCGTGCGTGTGCCATAAGCCATCGCCAGTTGTTCGCCAAAGGCCTCGGCTGTTTCGGGTAAACCCAGTGCTTGCCGGGTCAACTCATCAAACAGTCGCCCCAGCTCCAGGCTCATCGACCACAACGCCTCTTCATCAAACCAGGCATGCTGCTTGAGGGACTGATACAACAGCACCGTACGCCGACTGTCTGGCAAGACAGCAATGTCTTCTAACACCACGGTCTCTGCCCAGGCGGGCAGCGTCAATATTTGCGGCGGCAACAGCACTGCTCGACCACTCACTTGCGTCAAAGCGCGAACGAGCAATTGGCCAGCCTGAAAATTGGGCACCAACACCACCATCTCTGGTAACGCAATGTTCAACTGAACGGTTTGCGCCAACAGTGCCCTGGCCGCATCGAGGTACCATTGCGTTAACATGGCTAATTTGCCACAATATTTAACGCTTCAACAAGGGTAATTTATTGGGCTTGCCCAACCACTCACCGGCATCTGCCAAAGGCTCGCGCCGCGCAATCAATAAGGGCCATTTTTGCGCCAACTCTGCATTCAGGGCAATGCAATGCTGCTGATCCGGCGGCACATCCTCTTCGGCAAAAATCGCCTCTGCCGGGCACTCGGCCACACACAGGGTGCAATCAATACACTCCTCGGGATCAATGACCAGAAAATTCTCTCCCTCACGAAAACAATCCACGGGGCAAACTTCTACACAATCTGTGTATTTACACGCAATACAATTTTCAGTCACCACGTAAGTCATTGTCACATTCCTTGTGTTGATTCGGTACGTCAACCTGAATTTTACATGGGAACGTCAATTACCGCTCAAGCGATTTGCCGCACTGATCAGCGCTTTGATTGCAGCGGTCACGCTGTTCGCATCCATCCCCGCACCATAGGTGTTCACACGGCCATGGCGCAACCGCGCTTCGATGTAGGCACAAGCCGTGGCCTGCGCGCCTTCCCCCACGGATTGCTCTTCAAAACTGTATAATTGCAAATGAATCGCTGCACCCTGCAGAGCATGAACCGCTGCAGCAATCGGCCCGTTGCCTTCCCCGGTCAAGACTTGCTTCACACCATGACATTGCACCGTCATCCGTATGCCTTGCACTGCGCCGTCTCCAGTCAGGTGATGCGACACATAACGGTAAGGCTGCTCTGTTTGCAAGTACTGTTGCGAAAACAGCATCCATAACGCTTCCGCACCGATTTCTTTGCCATGCGCATCCAAATATTTTTGTACCTGTGCGGCAAACTCGATTTGCAAACGACGCGGCAAACTCAAACCATAATGATTTTCCAGTAACCAGGCGATGCCGCCTTTGCCTGATTGGCTGTTGACGCGAATCACCGAATCGTAGCTGCGTCCCAAGTCTGCCGGATCGATGGGCAAATAGGGCACGGACCAGAGACCTTCCGGCGCTTGCTGTGCCATGCCTTTTTTAATCGCATCCTGATGCGAGCCTGAAAATGCCGTAAACACCAAATCGCCTGCATAGGGATGGCGCGGCGGGACAACCAACCCTGTAATGGCTTCGATTTCGCGCATCACCGCATGAATATCCGAAAAATCCAGATTGGGTGCAATCCCTTGTGTATAAAGGTTCAACGCCAGGGTGACGATGTCCACATTTCCGGTTCGTTCACCATTGCCCAGCAAGCAGCCTTCAACCCGATCGGCGCCCGCTAACATCCCCAGTTCAGCGGCGGCCACTGCCGTACCCCGGTCATTGTGGGGATGAATACTGAGCACCACACTGTCACGACAAACCAGGTTGCGATGCATCCACTCAATCTGGTCTGCGTACACATTGGGCATGGCGCACTCCACCGTGGCGGGCAAATTGAAGATCACCCGATTTACGGGTGTAGCCCCCCACGCAGCTGCCACAGCATGACAAATCTCCAGAGCGAAGTCGAGCTCCGTCGCATTAAAGGTTTCAGGGCTGTATTCCAGAACCCATTCCGTTTCGGGTTGCTGAATCGTCAAGGCATGAATTTGCGTCACCGCATCCACGGCCATGGCTTTCACTTGTTCACAGTTCAGGGCGAACACCCGTTCCCGAAACAATGGCGAAGTCGCATGATAGACGTGCACAATGGCCCGGCGGGCACCACGCAAAGAAGCCATGGTACGGGCAATCAGTGACGAACGCGCTTGAGTCAGGACGGAGATGGTCACATCGTCCGGTATGTGCCCGCCTTCAATCAACTCTCTCACAAAATCGAACTCTGTTTGCGAGGCAGAGGGGAATGCCACTTCGATTTCCTTAAAGCCGATGGCGCACAACAATTTGAACAACTGCATTTTTTGCGCGACATTCATCGGCTCAAACAACGCTTGGTTGCCATCCCGTAAATCTGTACTGAGCCAAACAGGGGCTGCAATCAGACCGCGATTCGGCCAAAGACGATCCGGCAAATTTACCCTGGGTGTGGCCGTATATTTGTTTTGGGGTAAGGCTAACATCATGAAAACTCCGTGAGATTGAAGACCCATCATAGATTGAACCGGCCGACAGATGCTTGCGTATTCATGTGATATTTAATATGAAAAAGGTGTAATATTTCGACACTTGGTCATTGTCGGCAATAATTAACCTATTTCTCCACATTAACCTGGAACAACATGAAATTAGACCGCTACGATAAAAAGATACTTGAGGTATTACAAAAAGATGGGCGCATCAACAATCAAGCCCTGGCTGATCAAATTGGCCTGTCCCCTTCTCCTTGCCTGCGTCGCGTGCGCACGCTGGAAGAGCAGGGTATTATCAGCGCTTATCGTGCCGAACTGAATCCACGCAAACTCGGTTTGGCGCTCACCGCCCTGGTGCATATCGCGATGGATCAACACACTCCGGAACGATTTGGTCAATTTGAGTCAGCGATTCAGGATATTCCGGAAGTTGTCGAATGCCTGCTCATTACCGGGCAATCTGCCGATTACCAGTTGAGGGTGGTGGTGCGCGACATGGATGCCTACCAGCATTTATTGCTTAACCGGCTCACCCTGATTCCTGGCGTGAC
>JAJYMO010000002.1:9637-10931 GCA_021786845.1 Pseudomonadota bacterium
TTCCCTGCTCCAGAATTTTGATTGGTGGGTTTTCTCTGGGAGGGTCTATCGCGCTACACACGGGATTAAGGTATCGGCAACCCCTTGCCGGCATCATGGCGTTATCCGCCTATCTACCTCTGGCTCATTTACTTGACAGGGAATCGTCCGCTTGCAGCAGAGACACTCCGATTTTCATCGCGCATGGCCTGGATGATGCATTGGTTTCTATCGATTTGGTGGAAAAAAGCATGGACACTCTTCGCGATCTCGGTTATCGGATCGATAGGCATATTTTTCCAATGAGGCATACGGTCTGCTTGGAGGAAATATTCCTGATAAAAGAATGGATAGGCAAGATGCTGAAATGACATCACACCTATCGTGGAGTGGATGCTTCTAAAAAACGAAAGGGATGCGCTGCTTCCTAAGATGCGACTATCTGTCTTTTTGTATCCAAAACCGAAACTCCCCTTGGTGTTCTTCTTGATGAATTAAGTTGTTTCCAGTTTGTTTGCAATAGGCTGGAATGTCCTTGCTGATTGAAACTTTATCGGATTTCACCAGAAGCACATTGCCTGTCGCCATCTGTTTCAATTCCTGCGTGATACGAATGATCGGCTGTGCGCAGCAAAGTCCGGAAATATCAATAGTATGGTCGTGTTCCATTGCGGTTCCTTGAAGTCGAATAATAAGTGAGCGCTAGATCGTAAAAGTATACCTTTATGGCTTGGTTTGTTTCGTGCGTTTTGTGGAGAATCCCAGCAAATGCCATACAGGGCAATAGGCTACGACACCCGTAACAATCAGAACCGTTCCGATGAACACGAGAGCGAGGGGGGCGTTGCCGTACATGTCGCCGTATATGTAACCGACTGCGGCTAGACCTATCCCCATGACGATGCGTAGAACTCTTTCCCAAACTGCTTGATTTTTTGTCATTTTCATCTCCTTGAAATTTAGCTTTAAAATTAAAAAATTCCCGATACCCATCGATGTAAGGGGTATTAGCTCTCCAGCCACTTGGAAAGTTTGGAAGAGGCAGCGAGGCCGATAAAAGTCTCGGCGACCATGCCGTTCTGAATAACAATAACCGTTGGAACTGATCGTATGTTGAAGTTGCGTGCCATTGCCTCATTTTCTGTAATATCGATCAGTGCTATTTTCCCGTCGTTTTTTTCGGGGGACAATGTTTTTTTCAGTTGATTGCAAATTGGGCATGTTGGAGACGTAAATAGGTAAATGCCATCTTTTTCGTTTGCCGGTCGGTTTTTCATGGTTTTTTGCGAGGAGGCCAAGAACCACTGAAGCAGTA
>JAJYMO010000004.1 GCA_021786845.1 Pseudomonadota bacterium
GTGGTGCCGGGAGGGGGACTCGAACCCCCACACCATCGCTGGCGGCGGATTTTGAGTCCGCTGCGTCTACCAATTCCGCCATCCCGGCATGATTTCAAGCAAAGACACTCGCTGAATCAAGCTGTGCATTATGCACGTAAAAATCGTTTTCAGCAATAGTCATCCCACCACAAAACCACTAGCTGAAACTTGAAATCTCACTGCAATACATCAAGCCGCTACGCGCAGGGAGATTTTAAAATAGAAATGGTGAGCGAGTTTCGCATCAACAAAAAATGTCTTGTCTAAATTCCGATCTTCAACGTCTGGTCAGCACGGAATTTACGGGACAAAATTCGTACCAACCAGAAAAATGCGCCTTAACGTGGCATATACGATATCCGGGTTGACAGCATCTCCACCCGGGCGATCGCACGCCACCCTTAATCCATCACCATGCCGCCATTCACATGCAAGGTCGTACCAGTGATATAACCCGCCTCATTGGAGGCCAGAAAAGCCACTGCATGGGCAATGTCTTCAACATTACCCAACTTGCCGAGCGGAATCATATTAAGCAGACCGGCGCGTGCAGCTTCCGGCATAGCACGGGTCATATCCGTGTCAATAAAACCCGGCGCAACGCAGTTCACTGTAATATTGCGACTACCCACTTCGCGCGCCAGAGATTTTGAAAAGCCGATCATTCCGGCTTTGGCCGCAGCATAATTGGTTTGTCCCGCATTGCCCATCACCCCCACCACCGAGGCAATATTCACAATACGACCATGGCGCGCTTTCATCATGGGGCGCAGCACTGCTTTCGACAAGCGAAACACCGAATTCAAATTGGTATCAATCACCTGATTCCAATCATCCTCCTTCATACGCATCAACAAATCATCGCGAGTGATCCCAGCGTTATTGACCAAAACCGAAACATCTCCAACGCGTTGCTGGATGTCGAGCAAACCAGCCTCTATCGTAGCCGCATCGGTCACATCCAACACCATGCCATGCCCGACAAGACCTGCTGCGTGAAAATGCTGGCTGATGGCTTCGGCTCCGGCGGAGCTGGTTGCAGTCCCGACAACATAGTGTCCCTGGCGCGCCAAATGTAAAGCAATCGCCAAACCAATACCGCGGCTGGCCCCAGTAATTAATGCGACATGTTGCGACATCATAGCTCCCGATTCAAATTACCTGAAAATTCAGTCATCGCCCCGCGATCGATCAGTGCGGTGCCCACCACCCGGCTATCAATACGCTTGATGAGTCCAGCCAATACTTTGCCAGGCCCACATTCGCCAATTTGGGTCACTCCGCTGTCCGCCATGCGCACGACGGTTTCCACCCAGCGCACGGGGGAATACAGTTGCCGCGCCAAAGCGTCACGAATCGCGCCTGCGTCAGTGTGTGTCAACACATCTGCATTGTGGATAACAGGAACTGTCGGTATTGAGATAGTTGTGACTGCTAGCGCATCCGCCAAAGCATCGGCCGCATCCCGCATTAACGCACAGTGCGACGGCACTGAAACTGGCAGCAACAATGCGCGCTTGGCACCCCGCTCTTTCGCCAATGCCATGCCGCGTTCAACCGCAGCTTGATGACCGGCGATCACAACCTGTCCAGGCGAATTAAAATTCACGGCCTCCAGCACCGAACCTTCTGCCGCATCACGACACACGCCGCGCACAGCCTTATCATCCAAACCGAGTATTGCCGCCATCGCACCGACGTTTTCGGGTACAGCGGATTGCATTAATTCAGCACGCAAGCGCACCAAACGCAAGGCGTCACCAAATGAAATTGCGTCCGCAGCAACCAGGGCAGTGTATTCACCCAAGCTATGTCCAGCAAGAAAATCAGGCAGTTGTCCGTGGGCAGCCTGCCACACGCGCCACGTCGCCACGCCCGCTGCCAACATGGCGGGTTGGGTGTTAACCGTTAAATTAAGTTGTTCGAGTGGGCCTTCATTCACCAATGCCCACAGATCCATACCGAGGACTGTAGAGGCCTCGGCAAAGGTTTCCGATACGAGGGGTGAATCGGCAATACCCTTCATCATGCCCAGCGATTGTGAACCCTGGCCTGGAAAAACGATTGCAAATTTATTCAAGATTTAAACCATCCACTTTACTAAAGCGGATCCCCATGTGAATCCGCCGCCAAATGCTTCCATCAGCAACAGGTCTCCCGCACGGATACGTCCATCACGCACGGCAGTATCCAGTGCCAGAGGGATTGATGCCGCCGAGGTATTGGCATGACGATCAACCGTCACCACCACCCTGTCCATAGACATGCCCAGCTTTTTGGCAGTGGCCTCGATAATACGAATATTGGCCTGATGCGGCACCAGCCAGGTGATATCGGATTTTTGCAGATGATTGGCCGCCAGCGTTTCATCAACAATTTCGTCGAGCGTTTTCACTGCGATTTTAAATACCGAGCTGCCTTGCATTCGCACAGCAGATGACTTTGCCATACCACTCGAAACGCCTGCTTCGACATGGAGCAAATCGCGGTAACGGCCATCAGCATGCAGGTGTGTGGCGATGACACCCGCCGTGTCGCTGGCCTGCAAAATCACTGCGCCCGCGCCATCACCCCATAAAATACAATTGCTGCGATCACTCCAGTCGGTAATGCGCGACATGGTTTCGGCCCCAACAACCAGCACGCAACGCGCCTGTCCTGCCCGAATAAAATTATCTGCGGTAGCCAGTGCATAGACAAATCCGCTGCACACGGCTTGCACGTCGAATGCCGGGCACCGATTTTCTATTCCCAGCTTCTGTTGTAACAGACACGCAGTGCTCGGAAACACCAAATCCGGCGTGGTGGTCGCCACCACGATTAAATCGATGTCGGCCGCATCAATCCCGGCTGCTTCGATGGCACGCAACGCAGCAGCATGGGCCAAATCACTGGTGTTTTCATTTTCAGCCGCCAAATGACGCTGACGAATACCGGTTCGCTCGACGATCCAACGGTCAGTAGTGTCGATTTGTTGCGCCAATTCGTGATTGGTCATGATTCTTTGGGGAAGGTAGGAGCCTGTACCCGTAATTTGAGCATGTATTTTCAATTCAGGCAGCGTCCTTATGCAGAATGGCCATTTTTTCAGTGATGCGTTGCAGCACCTGGCTGCGCGCCTCTCGCACCGCACGCTCAATGGCTTGTTCAAATGCAAAGCGATCCGCCCCGCCATGGCTTTTAATGACTACGCCGCGCAAGCCCAGCAAAGTTGCGCCATTGTAACTGCGCGGATCAACCCGACGTTTAAAAGCATTCAGCACCGGCAACGCGACGACTCCCGCCAATTTGGTAAAGAAATTGCGATTAAATTCTTCTCTCAACATGGTAGACACCATTTTAGCCAAACCCTCTGAGGTTTTTAACGCAACATTACCGACAAAACCATCACACACCACCACATCCGTGGTGCCTTTATAGATATCATCACCTTCAATATTGCCATAAAAATTCAAGCCACTTTGTCGCAACAAATCAGCAGCAAGTTTGACGGTTTCATTGCCTTTGATGTCTTCCTCGCCAATATTGAGCAGCCCCACTTTAGGGGCTTCAATGTGATCGATCGCTGCCACCAGTACGCTACCCATGATCGCGAATTGCAACAAATGTTCAGGGGTGCAATCGACATTGGCACCCAAATCCAGCATGACCGTATGGCCCTGTATGGTAGGCAACTCACTGGCAATCGCTGGACGGTCTATGCCCGGCAACATTTTCAATACAAACTTTGCCGTGGCCATCAACGCGCCGGTATTGCCTGCAGAAACACACGCGGCAGCATCACCTGTTTTAACCAGATTGATCGCTACACGCATCGAGGAGTCTTTTTTGTTGCGCATGGCGAAAGCAGGCGATTCATCCATATCCACTACTTCAGTGGCCGGGTGAATGGACAAGCGGGGGTTATTCTGAGCGTGCTGAGTATGCAATTCTCGTTCGAGAATATCGGGAATCCCAACCAGAATGACGGTCAAGGCGGGATCACGCGCCAGACATTTTAAAGCGGCAGGCACCACCACACGAGGTCCGTGGTCTCCCCCCATGGCATCTAGCGCAACAATCACCGAATCGGTCATGGAATTAAAAGGTACTGTAGTAGAAGATTCGGGCATCTTACATCGGGTCGGTCAAACACACCGATGCACACGGAATTCAAATTGCTGCGCCAAATCAAAGCAATCGAAAATATCGTAAAATCAGAAGCTTTGCACGACGAACATCTCATCATGGCCGTGCAAAGCTCTCAAATACGATCAATCGCCCTTGGTTGCCACCACTTTACGTCCACGATAAAAGCCGGTTGGGCTGATGTGATGACGTAAATGTATTTCACCAGTGGTGGGTTCAACCGCCAAAGGAGGATTGGTCAAGAAATCATGTGCACGATGCATCCCGCGTTTGGATGGGGATTTTTTGTTCTGTTGTACGGCCATTGTAATACTCCATTTATCAATCTGATCAGTAACGCAATGTACATGACGCAACAACCTGAAACACACCAGATTCAGTGCCTCCATTCTGCGCGACATGCCAATTTATGAGCAAGGTCTGTTATCATAGACACCAGCAGGTATTTCCACCTACCCGGTCAATTTAGGCCAACAAGTTAGGCCAAATTGCTAAAGTTCATCCACCTCGCCTCAGCGCAAGCCGTGGATGATATAATTTATAAGTGTTTTTGTCAAAAAATTGAAGATGGATTAAGCGCGTGATCAAAAAAATTCTCATTGCAAACCGGGGTGAAATCGCTGTACGTATTGTTCGTGCGTGCTCCGAGCTCAATATCACTTCTGTAGCGATTTATGCTGACGCTGACCGTCACGCACTGCACGTCAAAAAAGCGGATGAAGCCTATAACATCGGTTCCGACCCGGTTCAGGGGTATCTCAATGCCCACAACATCGTTAACCTCGCTGTCGCCAGCGGCTGTGATGCGTTGCATCCGGGATATGGATTTTTATCCGAAAACCCCCTGCTAGCTGAAATTTGTGCTCGCCGTGGCGTACAATTTATCGGCCCCAATGCAGATGTCATTCGTATGATGGGTGACAAAATTGAGGCGCGTAAAGCGATGATCAAAGCAGGAATCCCTGTTACCCCCGGCAGTGAACACAACCTTGAAAATGTAGAAGAAGCCCGTCTGCTGGCCAATAAAATTGGTTACCCAGTGATGCTAAAAGCCACGAATGGTGGTGGTGGGCGCGGTATCCGCCGCTGCGATTCCGAAGCTGAATTGTTAAAAAATTATGACCGCGTGGTGTCAGAAGCGGGCAAAGCTTTCGGCAAACCCGAAGTATTTCTGGAAAAATGCGTGTTGAATCCCCGCCACATCGAAGTTCAGGTTATGGCCGATCAACATGGTAATGTGATCCACCTGTTTGAGCGTGATTGCTCCATCCAGCGGCGCAACCAAAAATTGATCGAAATTGCACCTTCACCTCAACTGACAGAAGCCCAACGCCAGTACATCGGGAAACTGGCTGTCACGGCCGCACGTTCCGTCAACTATGAAAATGCGGGCACAGTAGAATTCCTCCTTGATCAGGACAATCAATTCTATTTCATGGAAATGAACACCCGTTTACAGGTCGAGCACACTGTGACGGAAACCATCACCGGTGTAGACATTGTGCAAGAACAAATCCGCATCGCCAGTGGATTACCCCTGCAGTACAAGCAGGAAGATATTCAGCATCGCGGCTTTGCCATGGAATTTCGTATCAATGCTGAAGATCCCCAAAATGGCTTTTTGCCCAGTTTTGGTCGCATTACCCGTTATTACGCCCCAGGTGGCCCCGGTGTACGCATCGACGCAGCCATGTACACCGGTTATGTCATCCCCCCTTACTATGATTCCATGTGCGCCAAATTGACTGTCTGGAATTTGAGCTGGGAAAGCGTTATCGAACGAGGTCGCCGCGCACTCAATGACATGGTGGTGTTTGGCGTCAAAACCACGATCCCTTATTACCTGGAAATTTTGGGTAATGAAACTTTCCGCAGTGGACATTTTGATACTTCATTCGTCGAAACTCACCCAGAACTGATAAACTATCACACCCGCAAGCCACCAGAAATTTTGGCGGCTGCTATTGCCGCCGCCATCTCAGCCCACAACGGATTGTAATTTTTTTCGGACAGTATCATGCCTAAAGTATTCATCACCGACCTCGTCTTGCGAGACGGTCATCAGTCACTCATCGCCACTCGCATGCGCACCGAGCACATGCTGCCGATCTGTGCCAAACTCGACAACATTGGATTTTGGTCGCTGGAAGCATGGGGCGGCGCAACATTTGACGCCTGTGTTCGCTTCCTCAAGGAAGACCCTTGGGAGCGTCTGAGCCTATTGCGTAAGGCCTTGCCCAACACCCCAATACAAATGCTGTTACGGGGACAAAATTTGTTGGGTTACCGTCATTACGCCGACGATGTGGTCCGCGCTTTTGTGACCAAAGCGGCCAACAACGGTGTGGACGTATTCCGTATTTTTGATGCCATGAATGACCTGCGCAATATGCGCGTGTCCATTGAATCAGTGAAACAAGCCGGAAAACACGCAGAAGGCGCCATTTCTTACACCACCAGCCCTGTGCATGACGTTCCCCATTTTGTTGAAATGGCCAAAGGCCTGGCGGACATGGGTTGCGACTCCATCGCCATTAAAGACATGGCCGGCTTGCTCACACCCAGCGTTGCTTTTGAATTGGTGGCTGCAATCCGCACCGCCACAGGTTTACCGGTGCACAACCACAGCCATGCAACTTCCGGTCTCGCCAGCATGGTGCATTTAAAAGCCATTGAAGCGGGCGCGTCAATTATCGACACCTGCATATCCCCCTTTTCAGAAGGCGCCAGCCACCCCACCACCGAAAGCATGGTTGCTGCACTGGCCGGCACGCCGTATGACACGGGAATTAAACTTGCCGATCTGGAAGAAATTGCCGCTTATTTCCGTGAAATTCGTAAATTGTATTGGCAATTTGAAAGCGATTTCACTGGCGTCGATCCTCGCGTACTCATCAGCCAGGTCCCGGGCGGCATGATCTCAAACTTGTCAAATCAACTTAAAGACCAGGGCTCGCTTGATCGCATGGATGAAGTGCTGGCTGAAATCCCGCGCGTACGCGCTGATTTGGGCTTTCCTCCGCTGGTCACGCCCACTTCGCAAATTGTAGGCAGTCAAGCCGTGCTCAACGTACTGACCGGCGAACGCTACAAAACCATTAGCAATGAAGTGAAATTATACATGCAAGGCCGCTACGGCAAATCGCCTGCCCCGGTTAATGCGGATATCCGTACATTGGCGATTGGTGACCAGGCCGTCATCACTTGCCGCCCAGCGGATTTAATTGCTGACGAAATGGACAAACTGCGCGGTGAAATTGAAGGTATCGCCCAATCAGAGGAAGATATCCTTACTTATGCCATGTTCCCTGAATTGGGACGTACTTTTTTACAAGAACGCAATGCCCACACGCTGACCCCTGAAGTATTGTTACCGATCAGTGAAAAAGAGGCTAACACCCAATCCAGCCGTTATGCTGCCAACGAATTCCGCGTCACTTTGCACGGAGAAACTTACCATATTCACTTAACCGGAACCGGTCATGGCTCGCAAACCGAACGTCCCTATTATGTGTCTGTCGATGGTGTGGCCGAAGAGGTGTTTGTCGAGGCGCTGAACGAAGTAGAAATCAGCGGCTCAGGCAGCAGTAACGGCAATGCACCACGCAGCACTCAAAAACCTGCCTCTGGCAGCCGCCCTCGCCCCACGCACCCGGGGCATGTCACCACAGCGATGCCAGGAACGATTGTTGACGTGCTGGTGAAAACAGGACAAAAGGTCAAAGCGGGTGATCCGGTACTGGTCATCGAAGCCATGAAAATGGAAAATGAAATTCAAGCTTCTATTTCGGGCGTCATCATCAATCTGTTTGTCACCAAAGGCGATGCGGTAACCCCGGATCAGGCCTTGCTCGAAATTCAACCTGAGTAGTGTAGAGACGATGTTACTGGTTCTGGCCTCAACCTCACCCTACCGCCGCCAACTGCTAGAAAGGCTGCGTGTACCATTTGAGGTGACCTCCCCTGAAGTGGATGAAACCGCCTTGCCGAACGAAACACCGCACGATGCGGCGTTCAGGCTGTCTGCACTCAAAGCCCGCGCCATCGCAGACCGTTTCCCCAATGCGCTGATTATCGGTTCGGACCAGATTGCCAGCTTAAACGACCAACACTTGGGCAAACCTGGCAATCACGCTGCGGCAACCGATCAATTGCGTCTCATGCGCGGCAAAGAATTGTTGTTTCATACCGGTTTAAGCCTGTACAACAGCCAGTGCCAACGTATTCACAGCCAAGTCATCTGCACACGTGTACGCATTCGCGAACTGACTGACCGACAAATTGAAAACTACCTCTTGCTCGACCAGCCTTACGACTGTGCAGGCAGCGCACGTTCCGAAGGCTTGGGTATCGCCATCATGGACAGACTGACCGGAGATGACCCCACCGCACTCATTGGCCTGCCTTTGATTGCATTGACGCAAATGTTGGCCGATGAAGGGTATGATGTACTCAACTCAACATTTCATGCTCGGGTTGCATCCCCCGGCTAACGCTTCATTTCCGTTCTGACCAACCCATTCGGTGCATCACCATGCCCAGTTTTGAACAACTTGCCCTGGCACAGCGTTATGCCAGCCTGACCGCCACACATTACTCATCCGTGCACCCGGAATCTTTGCCCAAAGCCAGGCTGTTGCACTTCAATACCCAGGCGGCTGAATTGATTGGCCTGTCGGCGGATCAAGCCTTGCGCCCTGATGCCGCCGAATACCTGTGCGGCAATCGCTTGCTGCCGGGCTCGCAACCGCTTGCTGCTTTATATGCCGGACACCAGTTTGGTTATTATGTTTCCCAATTGGGTGATGGTCGCGCCATGTTGCTTGGAGATGCTGTGGGCACAGGGGAAAGATGGGAGTTGCAACTCAAAGGCAGCGGCCCTACGCCCTATTCCCGCCGCAGTGATGGCCGTGCAGTATTGCGTTCCAGTCTGCGTGAATACCTGTGTTCTGAAGCCATGCACGGCTTGGGCGTCCCCACTACGCGTGCGTTGTCTTTGGTGGGTAGTCCGCTGGAAGTGCGTCGCGAAACTGTAGAAACAGCGGCCGTCGTATTGCGTATGAGCCCAAGCTTCGTGCGTTTTGGTTCATTTGAAGTGTTTTATCATCGCGGTCAACATGACAACTTGCGCGCCTTAGCCGATTTTGTGATCACTCACCATTTTCCGCAATACGCCAATTCGCCTGAGCCTTATCTCATGATGTTGCGCGAAGTTGCGCAACGCACGGCGCACCTGATGGCGCACTGGCAAGCCGTGGGGTTTACACATGGCGTGATGAACACCGACAACATGTCCATACTCGGTCTGACGCTGGATTACGGCCCCTTTGGTTTTCTTGATCGCTACGAACCGGATTTCGTGTGCAATCACTCGGACGAAATGGGCCGCTATGCCTTCGATCAACAACCCGATATCGCTGGCTGGAATTTAACCCGCCTGGCGCAGGCTTTATCGCCTTTAATTGATGAGGCTGCAGCGAAAGAAGCCCTGCAAGATTATCCCGGACTGTTTGCCACCCACTACATCAATTTAATGAGCGCCAAACTTGGTTTGCCAGCACAACGGGGAAATGCCCGGCTCATTCTGCCCATGTTAGATACCCTGCACAAAAACCGGGTTGATTACACCCTGTTTCTGCGCCGCCTGTGTGATTTTGACTCCGCGCCAGACGCACTCAACGCCCCATTGCGCGACATGTTTCTGGATCGCATTGCCTTCGATGCCTGGGCAAGCACCTATCGTGCTGCTTTGGCAGAACACCCTCAAGACCTGTCCGCACGCGCAAATGCCATGCGCGCTGTCAACCCCAAATTCATTTTGCGTAACTACCTGGCTGAAAACGCCATACGCGCGGTACGTGACAACCAGGACAACGGCGAAATTGAGCGTTTAATCACCCTGCTGCACGCCCCCTTCGACGAGCACCCCGGCATGGAAGCCTATGCCGCAGAACCTCCCGAATGGGCGCATCATCTGGAACTGAGCTGTTCTTCATAATCTCAAAAAAGCGGTTGCCCGGACACCAAATGGGTAACATGTCATAGCATGATGTATTCACTACTTGTCTGTGTGGTGAATATGCCTCGACTGCTCAAGTCCGACAGCCTCTGAGGGCACATAAATGAATAACCTGGACTTACGTTGTCGTGTATTCGGGATGGATGCAAGGCGCAAAATATGGTGAATGGTTGTTCAATTCGCAAGCTTTGCAACGCCGCAGACACCCGAATACACGGCAACCCTCCGGGCTGGGGTCGCTTTGGGCGCATCCCCGTGTGTTG
>JAJYMO010000067.1 GCA_021786845.1 Pseudomonadota bacterium
GTCACAAATTTACATACCCACTTGCGCCAATGACATATCTGCCTCATAATTGTCAATCTTTTGCGTACTCGCCGCAAGTCATTACAGGACACATGCATCATGAAAGCAAATATTCACCCGAAATACGATGAAATCAAAGTTACCTGCAGCTGTGGCAATCAATTTGTGACTCAATCTACAATGACGAAACCCTTGCATGTTGAAGTCTGCTCGGAATGCCATCCTTTTTACACCGGCAAACAGAAAATTGTCGACACAGCGGGCCGTGTTGAGAAATTCCGCCAGAAATACGGCATGAAATAATTCTCAACAGCCTCTTAAAAAACACTTCAAAACAGGCGGCCATGCTGCCTGTTTTCTTTTTTGCGGTAGAATCCAGCTTTTAACCTGATCGATCCGTCCTTATCGTGTCCGAACCGTTACGCGAATCACAATTTGCTCCCTTCCTGCTAACACTTATTTTGTGTCTGGCATGGCTCGCGCCTGGTTTGGTCGGGCATGATCCCTGGAAAGGCGACGAAGCAGAAACCATGGGTTTGGTGCACAGCATCCTGTCAGGTGCGCCAGCGTGGCTACCCACATTAGCCGGGCAAACCAGCACCTCTGCTGCCCCACCTTTATACCCAATTGTTGCAGCCCTGTTTGCACAATGGTTATCACCTTTCTTTCCTGCGCATGATGGTGCCCGGCTGGCTGGCGGCGCCTTCATTTTGCTCACATTGGTGTTTGCTTCACTGACCGGGCGTGAATTATACGGTCGCAAGCATGGCCGATTGGTGGTGCTCACTCTGGTTGGCAGCATCGGCCTATGGTTAAGTGCCCATGAATCCATTCCCCAATCTGCAATGCTCTGCGGCGTATCCATGTTTGGTTACGGTGTCGCCACCTCCACGCGACGAGCTTATCTCGGCGGCGCGATAGCCGGCACAGGTTTAGGCATTACTTTTATGAGCAGCGGATTGGTAGAGTCCGTCGCTTTAATTGCCACCTTGTTGGCACTGCCATTGTTCAGTCCTGTCTGGCGACGCATCGCCACGCTCCAATCGGCATTCACTACCCTCATTGCTGCCGCGCCCTGGCTCGTACTTTGGCCATGGCAGGCCATGCACTCTACACCGGACTGGTTTGTCCTGTGGTTACACACACAATGGCAACAATTTGTTTTCTGGTCACCCTCATCCGCTCATCCCACTTGGTACTACATCAATTTTTTACCCTGGTTTGCGTGGCCTGCATGGCCCCTGGCGCTTTGGACGCTATCACAGGGACTTCGTCGCAAACAGATGCACAGCGCGGGGATCGCTTTACCTTTGGTCCTGTGGGCATGTAATACGCTTATCCTAAGCTTTGCCATCCAACCCAGGGCAGACCTCGGCTTACCCTTGTTGTTGCCGTTGGCCTGGCTGGCCGCAGGAGACAGCGCCACACTGCGTCGCGGCGCAGCCAACGCACTGTACTGGTTTGCCATCATGACTTTTGGCGTGCTGGCTGCTGCGGTATGGCTTTATTGGAGCGCACTGGATTTGGGTTACCCCGCGCAACTGGCGCACCACTTGCATGTCTTGCAACCACATTATCAAGGCCAATTTCGCCCCTGGCTCGTTGTGATGGCATTGTTGTACAGCATATCATGGCTGGCATTGCTATCACGATTAAGGCGTTCTGCGCACCGCCCCTTACTTGCCTGGGCT
The DNA here is from genome assembly GCA_021786845.1 of Pseudomonadota bacterium. Classification (GTDB taxonomy): domain Bacteria; phylum Pseudomonadota; class Gammaproteobacteria; order Burkholderiales; family Sulfuriferulaceae; genus Sulfuriferula. The sequence goes on from JAJYMO010000067.1 coordinate 1,692, forward strand.
GCAGGCATGACTTTGTCCTGGGGTCTGGTCGCCTTTCTGTTTGTCTACCCCATTGATCAACGACTCAGCTATTTTGACATGACACAGTCCCTGGCGCCACATTTGCCCGAGAATAATTGCATCTCAAGTTTAAACATCAATGCCAGTGCACGTGCGATGCTGGATTATTACCTTGACGTACAAACCCTGCGTGAATCGCATCCCAATCAATTCACCTGTCCAGCCATGCTGGTCGAATACCCGGAAGATGTCATCACACCAGTTTTGCCGGGCTGGCACCTTGTCTGGCAAGGAAAACGCGAGGGCAATCATGTGGAACACTATGCGCTCTACCGGCGCATGGTTTACAAAAAAACCGTGCGCAAATTGGTAAGATAACTCTTTTACGATGACGGGCATTCTGGAAATAGCAGTCTGGCGAGAAAGAAGTCTGTCTCTTATAATATGAAGCAACGTCGCCCTGCGCCTCGCCAATTCAGCCAGCAACACCTTGCTGCCTCCCTGCTGCTGACCTGCCAATCCATCTATCTCAATCAACGCAGACTGACTAACAAGACAAGTAATGCTTCCATTTACTTCGGCGCACTCACCTGATTCATCCGCGCCATAATCGTATAAGTGCGGCGTTGCAATTCACGGCTGCCACGGTGGTCGTCGTAGTAACGTGGATTGGGCACCATGACGGCGAGTTGTGCGGCCTGTCTGTCACTAAGGCGATTGGCACTGACATGAAAATAATGAGTCGCTGCAGCCTGCGCGCCAAACACACCATTGCCCCATTCGATCACATTCAGATACAACTCCAGAATACGGTGTTTGCTCATCATTTTTTCCAGCATCATTGTAACAGCCACCTCTTCAAGCTTACGCCACGGGGTCCGGTGATCTGACAACAGAAGATTTTTTGCCAATTGCTGGCTAATCGTGGAGCCGCCCGCCACAATTTTTCCATGCTTGAGGTCTTTTTCCGCTGCAGTTTGTATACCCTCCCAATCAAAGCCATGATGAGATAAAAAATTCGCATCTTCGGAAGAAATGACGGCCCGTTTCAATTTATCTGAGATACGATTGTAAGGCACCCATTGGTATTGGAGTTGCGCATTGGCTTGGATCGCACGCATTTGGCTCAAGCGTTCATCCATCATGGCGCTGGAAGTGGGATTGTGATTCACCCACCACCAAACGTGTCCAAATAACCAGAGCTGATAAGTCAATACCACACTTAGGCCAATGAACAAGCCCCGTAAAACGATGCGCTTCATGCTGCTTGCAATTGAGTGCGCAACATTTGAAGGACAGGTTTCGTATCCGGCATGACCCCGCGCCAAATCGAAAAAGTGACTGCCGCCTGCTCCACCAGCATCCCCAAGCCGTCGACACAGCGGGTCGCACCATATTGTGCAGCAAACGTCATAAATTCACTTGGCTTTGATGCGTACATCATGTCATAGGCCAAGCTATTCACAGAAAACAAAGTTTGCGGCAACGCAATCGTGTCATGATGAAGACTGGCGGAAGTCGCGTTGATCACACAATCAAATGACTGCCCGCTTAGCGCAGCGTAGTCACAAGCACTGACGTGGCCCAAGGCGGAAAATTGTTGCACCAGCAACTCCGCACGGGCCACAGTCCGGTTGGCAATCACCAATTGCAAAGGAGATTCTGCTAACAAAGCTGCCGCCACACCACGAGCAGCACCACCCGCGCCCATCAGCAAAATACGCTTTCCGACCAAAGAAAACCCCAAGTTGCCTCGCAGATCATTCACCAATCCGGCACCATCCGTATTATCGGCTTCGATACCCCGCTCAGTGAAACTCAGCGTATTAACGGCCTGCGCCTGCCGTGCACGCGGGCTGAGGTGGTCGGCCAACTGCCACGCGACCTCTTTAAACGGTACCGTGACATTAACGCCACGCCCACCTTCCGCACGAAATTGATTGAGCACGGTTTCAAAACCATCCAGGGGCGCAAGCAATCGAATGTATGACATATCCTGCCCGGTCTGGGCAGCAAATGCAGCATGGATCACAGGCGATCTGGAATGAGCAATCGGATTGCCGATCACGGCATAATGGTCGGTCACAATAAAGGCGCTCTACAAGGCAAATAAATCATATTGGTCAGATTCCTCATCGAAAAACAGCGTGGGATGATACAACCCATGTCAACTGAGCACAGTTTCAGTGAAGAGGGTTAATTTTTTGTCGCTCATACTTATCAAGAAATAAATATTTCAATTTAAAATCAATAATATTTAACCGATTAACGTCAAAAACAAAACTTGAATCAGTGACACAAAAATAACCCATCAGGACGCAAGGTGATGAGACAACTTGTGAAACAATTCTTGACTGGGAGAAGTCCATAGTGAATGACGGGTGCCGAACAATCCAGAAAAATGACAGCAAATTCCCCCTCAGCATTCGCATACGCCTGAAAAACCGCTTAATGGATTACGTGGATAATCAACCCGCCTCTACATTATCAATCAAACGCGTATTGCCAAGTTTTGCTGCAGCCAGTACCACAAACTGCTGGCTGGTCTGCACGGGCAAACGCAAATCAGGTTCACGGATGCTGACATAATCGACTTGCCAACCGGCATGATTCAAGGCTTTTCTTGCTGCAGTTTCCAGTTCAATATAGTCGCGATGTCCATGATTAAGATGGCGAGCGATTGTTTGCAAGTTGGCGTAAAGCTGAGGGGCAATTCTTCGCTCGGTGAGGCTTAAATACTGATTGCGCGAGGAGAGTGCCAGGCCATCGGCGGCACGTTCTGTTTCACCACCCAAAATCTGCATGGGCATAAGAAATTCTTCGCTCATGCGCCGGATCAGCGTGAGCTGTTGATAGTCTTTTTTACCGAAACAGGCGACAGTGGGTTGGACAAGATGAAAGAGTTTCATCACTACCGTGCATACGCCCCGAAAGTGTCCGGGTCGGTATTGCCCGCACAGTTCATTGGCCAAAAGGGAGGGCTCGATAAAACACGTTGGTTCGGTGGGATAAAGTGCAGTCACTTCCGGGATAAACACGGCATTGACACCGGCGTTGCGCAACAAGGCCAAATCGGCATCCAGCGTACGCGGGTAGTGCGCGAAGTCTTCATTCGGCCCGAACTGCAAGGGGTTCACGAACAGGCTGACCAACACCTGTGATGCGTGAGCTTGCGCCAAGGCAACCAGGGACAAATGCCCTGCATGCAAATTGCCCATTGTAGGCACGAAAGCCACTTGAGGGTGACTGGCTCGCCAGGCGTGAAGACTGTCCACATCGTTAAGTTGCAACATGGGGTTAAATTCCGGCGGACATGAAACTGTGTGCCTCAGTGGGAAAATGTCCCTGTTTGACGGCCTGGATATACGCGCCCAGTGCGTGTTCAATATCCGCTGATTCTCGCAAAAAATTGTGCGCAAAACGGGGGACTTTCCCCGGCGTGATGCCAAGCATGTCATACAACACCAACACTTGTCCGGAACAACCCGCCCCCGCACCAATGCCTATCGTGGGAATGGACAAGTGCTCAGTCACTTCTTTCGCTAGCGGCGCAGGAATCGCTTCCAGCACCAACATTCCAGCACCGCATTGCATGAGCATTTGGGCATCTTCATGTAATTGCCGGGCTGCATCCTGATTTTTAGCCTGGACTTTATAACCACCCAGTACATGAACGGATTGCGGCAGCAAACCCAGGTGTCCACAGACCGGAATACCGCGCGCAACCAGAAATGCCACTGTTTCCGCCATGACAGCACCGCCTTCCAGCTTGACGCAATGCGCGCCGGCAGCCAGTAAGCGCGCAGCCGATTGCAGCGCTTGCGTCGGGCTCCCCTGATAGCTGCCGAAGGGCAAATCCGCGATCAAAAAAGTATGACGTGCGCCACGTGCAACAGCGGAGGTATGGTAAGCCATTTCGTCCAAACTAACCGGCAGCGTGGAAGCTTGGCCTTGCACCACCATACCCAGCGTGTCCCCCACCAGAATAGCATCGATGCCAGCCGCTTCGAGGCGTGTAGCAAAGCTGGCGTCGTAGCAGGTCAGCATAGCGAGTTTTTCGCCGTTTCGGGCACATTTTTGTAAACTAATCAGGTCAGTCATTATGTTGAAACGCTCATGTTGATTGATTAAGAAATTCACGGGGTCCGCGCATATTTGCGATTTTCCACATCAACAGCGCGAAGTGTTCATCATTGTCGACAAAATTAAAATGTTCGCAATTCACGATCAACAAGGGCGTGCTGTCATATTGGTGGAAATATTGCGTATAACGCTCCGCCAACCGGGTCAGATAACTCGTACTGACCGAACCTTCATAGGCGATGGCCCGTTTACGTACCCGTTCAAGCAAAACAACCGGTTTGGCTTGCAAATAAATCACCAAATCCGGATGCGGCGCCTGGGGCTTTAACTCGTGATAAATGGTCTGATACAGACGAAACTCATCATCATTCAGGTTCAATTCGGCAAACAAGGGGTCTTTATCAAGCAAAAAATCCGACACAACAGATTGACTAAACAGATTTTTTTGGCGCAAAGCATTCACTTGCGTACTGCGTTGAAACAGAAAAAACAATTGGGTGGCCAAGGCATAACGTTGAGGGTCACGATAAAAATCGGCCAAAAAAGGGTTTTCATCCGCATTTTCCAATAGCAGTTCCGCGCCCATGTTTTCTGCCATACGTCGACACAAACTGGTTTTTCCAGCCCCGATTGGGCCTTCAACGGCAATGTAAGCTGGCTTTTCGTGAGGACTCATGATGAGAACCAAAAGAATTTTGAGCAATTCGCTCTATAGGTTGCTGAACCACCGATGTCAAAAAATCACGCGCCAAGCCACGTCCAGGTATTTCAATATTGGGTGCGATTTCCAGTAGCGGTATCAAGACAAATGCACGTTCATGCATGCGCATGTGCGGCAAGGTAAGCGTGTCACTGTGCGAAACAACTTGATTATATAATAAAATATCCAAATCAATTTCGCGTGGCGCATTGCGAAAACTGCGAACCCGTCCAAATTGCCGTTCAAGCTCTAACAACGCAATGAGTAATTGTTCCGGTGACAAGGCGCTGTGCACACAAACCACGGCATTAATGAAATCGGGCTGATTCACAAACCCCATGGCCGCACTGCGATACAACGATGAACAAGCATGTAACCGGGTTTCCGGCAGTTGCCCGACAGCTGCCATCGCCGATTGAACTTGATGGACAGGCATGTCCAGGTTACTGCCCAAAGCGACATAACATACTGAGGGGAAAGTATTAGGCATCTATCGTCCCGGGCGCAGTGGCGTTGGCGGGTTTCTTGCGTTTACGGCGCTTTTTCTGCGGCAGTGGCGCCAGATTTTCAATCATTTCTGTGCGTAACGTATCATCAGCAATTTGAAACTGAGTCCACCACTCCGCCAAATCTTGCTCAATTTCACCCGCTTCAGCGCGTAGCAATAAAAAGTCGTAACCTGCACGAAAACGCGGGTGGGCCAACAAACGCAAAGCCCTGACCTCTGTTCGCTGATTAAACCGTGGTTGAATGGCCCAAATTTCTTTCATGGTGCCATCCAGGCGACGGGGGATCGCCAACCGCTCACGTTGTTGATCAAGGGCATCGTGCATGGCGTTGTACATCGCAGGCGTGCTGTCCTCCCCTGCCTCACATCGCCTGCCATGTTGCGCTTTTACTTCGTGCCACAACAAACTGGCGAACAAAAATGCCGGGGAAACCGTTTTACTGTTCTGGATGCGTCGATCAGTATTATTCAGTGCCGCCATCACAAAACGATGACTGTGCTCATTTTCAAGCATGGTATCAAGCATGGGCAATACACCCTGATGCAGGCCTTCGGCACGCAATTGATGAATAGCGCGCACCGCATGTCCGGATAACAGCAATTTTAACATTTCGTCAAACAGCCGCGCCGAGGGTACATTTTCCAGCAAACCCGCCAACTCCGGAATTGGCGCACGCGCAGCAACATCAATGCTGAAGTCCAGTTTGGCTGCAAAGCGCGCTGCACGTAACATACGCACAGGGTCTTCACGATAACGTGTGGCGGCATCACCAATAATCCGCATGGTTTTGTTGCGGATGTCTTCCAGACCACCGCAATAATCAAAAATCTCTTCGCTACTTGGATCGTAATACAGGGCATTGACAGTAAAATCGCGCCGCGCCGCGTCACTGGCCTGGTTACCAAAGATATTGTCACGGACGATCCGTCCAGTTTCATCCGTGGTTTGCGTATGGCTGTGTTCGGGTTTGCGGCGAGCACGTCTGGCTCGCGAACCCGGCTGAACGGGTTCGCCATCAAGGAGGAGATCAGATAACGCATCTTCATTCGTCAACCTGACTGCATGACCCGTTCCAGTTTCAAACGCCTCATTCGGGATTTCGTTTGCCAGGTTGCCTTCCGCATTCGCGCTCGCACGGAATGTCGACACCTCGATCGTTTCATTGCCACACAAAACATGAACAAGACGAAAGCGGCGTCCAATAAGGTGCGAGCGGCGAAACAAGGCGTGCACCTGTTCTGGCGTGGCATTGGTGGCCACGTCAAAATCTTTGGGGGGTTTGGCAAGCAACAGGTCACGCACCGCTCCGCCCACGACAAAAGCGAGATAACCGTGCTGTTGTAAGGTATCGGTCACTTTCAGTGCACAGGGCGCGATTTGCGCACGGGTCAAACCATGCCGGCTAACAGGAATGCGTTTCAAACGTGGTGCGCCTTGCTTGCCAAGCAACCGCGCTATGAATCGTTTAATCATAGTATTAAATTAGTCAGCATGCAGATCAAGAATGGGCCAATGGTGCGTTAATGCCTGTTGCCGCAGCACAACATCCGGGTTAACGGCTACCGGGTGAGTTACTTGTTCAAGCAAAGGCAAATCATTGCGTGAATCGCTATAAAACCACGTCTGCTCAAACTGATTCAAATCGCGGCCCATACCATGCAACCATTCATTCAAACGTGTGATTTTACCAGACTGGAAACAGGGTATACCTTCAGATTTGCCAGTATAACGACCATCACACAACTCAGCTTCCGTCGCAATCAAGTGTTTTACGCCAAACTCCTCAGCAATGGGTGCCGTCACAAAACGGTTGGTAGCAGTAATAATCGCCACCAAATCAGCATCATTTAAGGCATTATTGACCAACGCACGTGAACGCAACGTCATCATTGGCAAGATATATTGAGACATAAACTGCCGGTGCCAAGACTGCAATTGCTCAAGACTGTGCTCAGAAAGCGGTCGTAACTGGAAATCAAGAAAAGCATGAATATCCAATGTGCCTTGTTTGTACTGCTGATAAAAGCGCTCATTCTCACGTTCATATTGTTCGCGCTCAACAATACCCTGTTCAATCAAAAACAGACCCCATGCGTAGTCCGAGTCACCCGCCAACAGCGTATTATCCAAGTCGAATAGCACCAGTTTCATACAATCAAGTCGCCCAAATTTTCCACCAGGATTTTTTGGGCAATGTGGCACCGCGCAACACCAAAGCGGTTTTTGGATTGAGATAAGCACTATTGGGGAAATTCAGTTTCAGCACACTCAGACTGTCCGCAGCAAGGTCTGGCGCGCCCACGGCGTTGTAGGCGCGGGTCATGATTGCCAGGGAAAGTTCATTGGTAGGCGATTGGGGAAAGCGTGTCAAAGCATCCTGGGAACGATCAATAGCGGCCACCCAGGCTTTGCGGTCATAATAGTACAAAGCAATATGAACCTCATGCTCTGCCAGCAAGTTGGCGAGGTATTTCATCCGTTCCAAAGCATCTGATGTATAGCGGCTATTTGGGTATTTGGTCGTCAGTTCACGAAAAGAATCAAATGAAGCAATCAGCGGCTTGGGGTCACGCTCTGACACATCCTGAGCTGAAATGCGTGAAAATACCGTCTGATCGGCAACGAAGTTTGACAGACCTTTGAGGTAATAGGCATAATCCGCATCAGGGTTCTTGGGGTGCAATTTAATGAAACGCTCGCACGCATCAACGGCGGAAGTTGGCTCGCCATCCTTGTAGTAAGCGTACGCCACTTCCAGTTGCGCTTGTTGGGCATAACGCCCATAAGGGTAACGCGCTTCAATATCTTCCAATAGCTTAATGGCTTTGCCATAATTGGTTGCTTGAATTTCATCCATCGCTTGACCGTACAAACGCTGTGCGGACCAATTTTTGGTTGTATCCACCGCAGGTTGATGGGCGCAACCGCTGAGTAAAAATGCTAAAGTTAGCACAACTAACAGACCATGCTTCATGATTTCTTCCGAAAAACAGTTGACTGATTATACATTAAACCCGCCAGACAATCGCGTCATCCGCATTGAAATTCCATTGATCCATGCAGGTGAGCGCCTGGATGCTGCTTTGGCATCTCTGTTACCGGATTATTCGCGCAGCCGTATTCAAACCTGGATTCGGGATCAGGGGGTACGCGTGGATGGAAAGCTGGCCAACGTCAAAGACCGTTTGCGCGGAGGCGAGCAGATTGATCTTGAAATCGAACCACACCCCTCAGAAATGGCAGCAGAACCAGAAGCCATGTCTCTGGATGTGGTGTATGAAGACGACAGTATTCTGATCATCAACAAGCCGGCGGGTTTAGTCGTCCATCCGGGTAGCGGCAATTGGCAAGGCACGCTCATGAACGGATTGCTGCATCACGCCCCGCAATTGACACATATCCCCCGGGCAGGCATTGTCCACAGGCTGGATAAAGACACCAGCGGGTTGATGGTGGTGACCAAAACATTGACCGCACAAACCCATCTGGTACGCCAATTGCAAGCTCGCACGGTCAAACGTGAGTATCTGGCCGTCACGGAAGGCTTGGTCACGCGAAATGGCCGGATTGAAGCCCCCATCGGCCGACATCCTGTCCAGCGAACCCTGATGGCCGTTCACCCCAAAGGACGCGAAGCAGTGACTCATTATGTTGTGCTGGAACGTTTTGAGCGTCACACACTGCTACGCTGCGCATTAGAAACAGGGCGTACCCATCAGATTCGTGTGCACATGCAGCACATTGGGCATCCCCTGGTCGGTGATCCAACGTATAATCGACACGCCAAACAAACTTTACCGGACGGGCGGGCCTTTTCACGGCAGGCGCTGCACGCGATTCAGTTGGGTTTATTGCATCCGGAAAGCGGTGAATTAATGCAATGGCAGCAAGAACCCCCAGCAGATTTTTTGTTGCTGCTGGAAGTGTTAAGAAACACACACAACGCGTCACAACGCACCATTTTATGATGACTTCAAACTGGATTTATCCTGACTGGCCGACACCAAAGCATGTCAAATCATTGGTCAGTACCCGTCAGGGTGGTGTCAGTTGTGGTGGGTATGCCGGACTTAATTTGGGTGACCACGTGGGTGACCATCGCATCAACGTGACGAAAAACCGTGCGCTGTTACGCGCACAATTGCCCAGCGAACCTGTTTGGATTCAGCAGGTACATGGCACGACCGTGGTGAACGCAGACGAAGTGCACGGGGCAGTAAAGGCCGATGCCACCGTGGCGCGCCAGGCCCATCACATCTGCGCCATATTGACTGCCGATTGCTTGCCTGTATTGCTGTGTGCCCATGACGGCAGCGTTGTCGGTGCTGCCCATGCCGGTTGGCGCGGATTAGCTGCCGGCATTCTGGAACAGACCGTGTCGGCAATGGCGCATCCGGCAGGTCAGATCATGGCTTGGCTAGGGCCAGCCATCGGACCGGAAAGTTTTGAAGTGGGGAATGAAGTTCGATTGGCTTTTGTGAGCGATTTACCAGAATCAACCCATGCATTTCGGTCTCATGGTAAAGGGAAATGGTTAGCGGATTTGTATCAACTGGCGCGCTTGCGACTTCTGCGCGCAGGTGTCACACAAGTTTTTGGCGGCGGTTTAAACACCTATCGCGACAGTGACAAATTTTATTCTTATCGACGCGACGGGACAACGGGGCGTATGGCCAGTTTAATCTGGATTGCAGAAAAATGACCCCCGCTCACCCGGAGCTGACATGAATTCCGAATGATCAATCCTCGTCCTGATGGCGACGTAACCGTCGTCGCGCGGGGGTGTTAAGCAGGTAATAAACCAGCGATATCACCATACCGCCCAGGAAAAATGCAAGGAAAGCATCTGCCAGGCTTGGTGAGGCAACAATCAGCATAAGCCAAATATAAACAAGTGCAATCAATATAATATACATGGTGAGCAATGTGTCCAATACAAATTTAGTGCCACGTGTCGGCTTCGTGTCTTTGGGTTGCCCCAAAGCAACTTCAGACTCAGAACGCATTCTGACGCAATTACGCGCAGAAGGCTATGTGATTTCAGCCGATTATCACCAATCGGATTTTGTGATCGTCAATACTTGCGGTTTCATTGATGATGCCGTAGCAGAATCTCTGGATGCCATCGGTGAAGCCCTGGCAGAAAACGGCAAGGTCATTGTGACGGGTTGTTTGGGCGCAAAATCGGACATCGTCCGTTCAGCTTACCCCGAAGTTCTGGCAGTAACAGGCCCTCATGATGTGGATGGCGTCATGGCTGCAGTTCACGCGCACAGACCTCGGCCCCACGACCCTTTTATTGATTTGGTGCCACCGCAAGGGATCCGTCTTACGCCTCCTCACTATGCCTATCTAAAAATTTCTGAGGGTTGTAACCACCGTTGCAGTTTTTGCATTATCCCCAGTATGCGGGGCGATTTGGTGAGCCGTCCGATTGGTGATGTCATGCAAGAAGCCGAACATTTGGTCGATGCAGGCGTGAAAGAGTTGTTGATCATTTCTCAGGATACCAGTGCTTATGGCGTGGATGTGAAGTACCGTACCGGCTTCTGGCATGGTCGCCCGATCAAAACCCGCATGACCGAGTTGGTGGATGCCTTGTCGCAACTGGGTGTTTGGGTGCGTTTACACTATGTCTATCCCTACCCCCATGTGGACGAAGTATTGCCATTAATGGCACAAGGCAAGGTATTGCCATATCTGGACATCCCTTTTCAACACGCGAGCCCACGGATTTTACGTGCAATGAAACGCCCCGCCGCTGCCGAAAAAGCCTTGGCACGCATACGAACCTGGCGCGAAATTTGTCCGGAATTAGTCATTCGTTCGACCTTTATCACAGGCTTTCCAGGTGAAACCGAAGCTGATTTTGATGAACTGATGGATTTTATTGATGAGGCGCAATTAGACCGGGTAGGTTGTTTTACCTACTCACCGGTCGAAGGTGCCACGGCCAACGCACTGCCGGATCACGTTCCAGATGACATTAAAGAGGAACGCAAAGCACGTTTGATGGAACGACAGGCAGACGTCAGTGCAGAACGCCTGGCACAACGCATTGGTCAACAATTAACCGTATTGATTGATGAAGTCACGCCTGAAGGTGCCATTGCACGCAGCTATGCTGAGGCCCCTGAAATTGATGGGGTGGTCGTGATAGAATCAGCAAATGGTTTAGAGGTGGGCCAAATGATCACCGTACGCGTGATTGACAGTGGCGAGCATGATTTATGGGCTGAATGTGTGACGGAACGCCCATAATTCATTTTTTTCAAATTGATTATCCCGTTTAAAGTTACACCGGATGAAGTCAACAACATCTTGATTAAAAATTATCAATGACACATAGCGACCTCAACACCCTGGAATTTGACGGCATTCGACGCATCTTAGCGCGCTTGACGCTTACACCCTATGGCGATGAAGCAGCGCGAACTCTGGCACCGGCGCCAGACTTGGCGATAGCTCGCCGGATGCAACTTTCGGTCAGTGCAGCCAGACACATTGTTGATGCAGGGGATCAACCCCGCCTGGGCACGGTACCGGACGTTCGGGCCGCATTGCGCCAAGCCGCGCAAACCGGTGCCGCCTTATCCGCCAGCGCATTGGCTCATTTGCGAACATTGACGCATGTGGCCGGAAAATTATCGGCATTGGCAGCGTCTTATCCCGATGTGAGTCCGGAATCGGGAGATTTATTGGCGCCTCATGCTTTCACAGAGGCCATAGACCACATCATTAATGAGCAGGGACGACTGCGTGAAGATGCCAGCACACAGCATGTAGCGCTATATCGTCAATTTCATGCTGCAGAATCGGAAGTCCGCGCACAACTTAAGGCGATGGTTGCCTCACCTGAGTATGCGGGTGCATTCAGTCATCAGGAACCAATACAATGGCAAGGGTTCCGGGCGGTGTTACTGGTCAAACCAGGCTTTTCGGACCGGATGAAAGGCGTGCGGCGCGGCACGTCGTCTGGTGGTCGCGATGTACTGATTGAGCCAGTTGCGGTGGTCATGCACAACAACCGCCTGGAAGCCATTAACGGACAAATCGAAGCACAAAACCAGGAAGTTTTACGACAAACTACCGACATTGTCCGCGAGCACACACCTGCCATTCAAAAATTAATTGATGCCATCGCCTGGACAGACATGGCATTGGCTGGAGGGCAATTTTCTGCCGCACTCAATGCGATTGCGCCTGAACTGGTCGATACGCCCACACTGGCACTGACTCAAGCTTATCATCCGCAATTGTTATTGCAATTTCAGCAACGTCAAATCACACATGTAGTGCCACTGAGTTTGGTATTGGATGACAGTCAAGCCATGCTGGTCATCACCGGCCCCAATACCGGGGGCAAAACCGTGGTATTGAAAACAGTGGGGCTGTTGGTGACCATGGCGCATTGTGGTTTGCATTTGCCTGCAGAAGGTGCTTGCGTGGTAGGCAATTTTGACCGGGTCATCGTAGATGTGGGTGATAAGCAGAGCCTGCATCATCACTTGTCTACCTTTGCTGGCCATGTTACCGTATTGCGCCGTTTACTGGAAGAAGCGGACAGCCGCACTCTCGTACTCATGGATGAGTTGGGAACAGGAACGGATCCTGAAGAGGGTGCCGCGCTGGCGATGGCCGTACTGGATGAACTGGCCACACGCAAAGTACGGGGTATTGTGACCACACACCTGCCGCCACTAAAATTGTTTGCCAGCGAACACCCTTACCTCCATAATGCGTCGATGCGCTTCGATTACAATACATTGACACCGACTTATCAAATTGAAACAGGACAAGCGGGCTTATCACTGGGTTTGATTATCGCAGAAAAAAATGGCTTACCCGCCATGCTGTTAGAACAAGCGCGTCACCATTTGGAACGTATCCGACAAGGTCAAATATCCCATTGACACACCGAATATTCATATTATATAGCACCATTTTGATGCGCTTTTTTCCCATTCGCACTATTTAAGTGCAAAGCTATCAATTGGTGCACGGTGATGACACATCAAGTTTTTTTTGCATCTGGCAAATTAAACAAGCATAATCGGGATGTTCAGGCCGCGTCAGCAGATTCGCAAAAGAAATGGTACATATTGTGCTTGTATGACTAGCCGCTATGGGCTGGATTGATGTTTTTTATTTTTCGCGTAAGGAGATACTTATGGCAGTCGCCGCAGTAATGCAGATGGTTAAGGACAATGAAGTACGGTTTATCGATTTTCGTTTCACCGACACCCACGGCAAAGAGCAGCACGTCAGCATACCCATTTCACAATTTTCCAAAGAGAAATTTGTTGAAGGCCATGCTTTTGACGGCTCGTCGATTGCCGGATGGAAGGGCATTGAAGCTTCTGACATGATTTTAATGCCCGATGCAGGCAGTGCTTGCATGGATCCTTTCCGTGACGAATCCACCATGATTCTGACGTGCGACGTGATCGAACCTTCGAGCATGAAAGGTTATGACCGGGATCCACGCTCTATTGCCAAGCGTGCCGAGGCGTATCTAAAATCAACTGGCATTGGCGACACTGCATACTTCGGTCCAGAGCCTGAATTTTTCATTTTTGATTCAGTGTCATGGAAAACCGACATGTCTGGCAGCATGTGTAAAATCAGCGCTGAAGAAGCCGACTGGAGTTCGGATTCAAGCTATGAAGGCGGCAATATGGGGCATCGTCCACGGGTAAAAGGCGGCTATTTCCCTGTACCTCCCGTTGATAGCCTGCAAGACATTCGTTCTGCCATGTGCATGACCCTGGAAGAAATGGGTGTGGAAGTTGAAGTGCATCACCACGAAGTGGCCACGGCAGGACAATGTGAAATTGGCACGCGCTTCAACACATTGACCAAACGTGCCGACTGGACACAGATTCTGAAATATGTGGTGCACAACGTGGCGCACAGCTATGGCAAAACAGCCACATTTATGCCTAAACCTATCGTGGGCGATAACGGCTCTGGCATGCATGTGCATCAGTCCCTTTGGAAAGACGGCAAAAACCTGTTTGCTGGTGACGGCTATGCGGGCTTGTCTGATTTAGCGCTGTATTATATTGGCGGCATCATCAAACACGCCAGGGCGTTGAATGCCATTACCAACCCAGGCACCAACTCTTACAAACGTTTGGTCCCTGGTTTTGAAGCACCCGTCATGCTGGCTTACTCAGCACGCAATCGTTCCGCATCAATTCGAATTCCTTTCGTTCAAAGTGCAAAGGCCCGTCGCATTGAGGTGCGTTTCCCTGACCCTTCCGCCAACCCTTATCTGGCTTTTACAGCCTTGATGATGGCGGGTTTGGATGGTATTCAAAACAAAATTCATCCCGGTGAAGCCTCAGACAAGAACCTTTACCATTTGTCACCTGAAGATGAAGCAAAAATCCCGAAAGTCTGTCACTCGCTTGACATGGCCCTGGAAGCTTTAGACAAAGACCGTGAGTTTCTTACACGAGGCGGCGTGTTCAGCAATGAAATGATTGACGCCTACATTGAATTGAAAATGGAAGAAGTCACTCGTTTGCGTATGACGACACACCCCATCGAATTTGATATGTATTACTCGCTCTAAGTTTACTGGAACCCAATCACGACGCCATTGAATGTATGCCGCCGTGATTGAAAATTTCGACGCCATGGCATCACAAAAGGGACGGTTTTCCGCCCCTTTTGTTTTTTACGGTTTACGGCTCAAGTTGTATGCGCAAGCCTAAATCAAAAAATTACAGCCAACCTCATGGTGTGCAAACAAAGTCCATTTTTACTGCTTCACCGCTCACCCGATTGGTGAGTACGCTACAAGTTGAATTGCCATGTATGGGTTAAACTGCGTTTTTGGTGTAAGCTAATCTGAACCGTACAATGATGAAAGCGCTTATCACGCAACCCCATACCGAATCAATCAATTAATTTAGAGATGCCCTATGGATTTTTCGATGAAACGATGGCTTCTGTTTGCCTCGTGCTGTGTTGCTTTGCAGGCACAGGCAGAAATTTATAAAAGCGTGGATGCTTCCGGCAATGTGATGTACACCAATTATCCAGGCAAAGGCGCGAAACCACTCCACATTAAAGACGCTGCAACCACAGAAACAGCACCCCACAAACCCACGCACAGTGCCAGCGGCGAGCACTTGAATATCCCGCACATTGATGCAACAACCCAGGAAAAACGTGACAACTTACGCCGAACCGTCATTGAATCAGAACTAAAAACCGAACAACAAGCACTGAATGATGCGCTGGTCGCTCAAAAGCAGGAATCCCCACATGCCGGTGAACAAATCAATAACCCAAGCTATTTACAACGCGTATCCAGATTGAATGAGGCCGTCAAATTACATCTCGACAATGTCACCGCCTTAAACAAGGAACTGGCGCACCTCAAACAATAAGGTTCGGCGCGCCTGCCAACCCAAAGACAAGGTTAATAAACCGGCAAAAGTAAAAGCCCAGGCAGGGAGGGTGCATCGCACCAATTCGCAAAACCATGGCTTGGTTCCATTGGTATAACAATTGCTTATTTAAATATATAAACATTTCTTGACATCTTTTTTGCTCTATTTTGGTGCGAAGGGCTCTCAGCATTGCGCACAAAGACAGCAACAGGGTCATTGCCCTTCAGACCGATGGATATATTCAGTCAGGGTGGAGCCCGGCATTCCTGCCGGCCTGAAGGCCGAGAAGAAGGATAAACCTTAAGGTAGTTATGGATTCAATTAATTTAAATTTTGCAGGTTTGGAGTATTTGGCTACTGCAGTGCTGGTCCTGGACCAAACACGTCGAGTAATTTATATCAATCCGGCAGCAGAAAATTTGCTGGCTTTGAGCTTGGGAAAGGCGTTTGGCCTAACGCTTGATGCCTTGTTTCACCAAGCAGCACCCCTGCATGCGGCTTTGGATTATGCTTTGGCGCACAACGCCAGCTTTACCGAACATGGCTTACAGGTGCATACGGATGAAACGCAACTGCAAATCAGTGCAACCTTCACTTCGCTGGAAAGCCCGGTAAATCTGTTCATGCTGGAATTTCATCCGATGAACCAGCAATTAAGGGTTGTACGTGATGAACAGCGCTTGTTGCAACAGCAAGCCAACCGTGATTTGTTGCGTAATCTGGCGCATGAAATCAAAAACCCTTTGGGGGGTATTCGTGGTGCGGCACAATTACTCGAACTTGAATTGCCGCCTGAGACACGCGAATACACGAATGTCATTATCCACGAATCAGACCGTTTGCAATCACTGATGGACCGGTTACTGACGCCGCACCGGCTACCCAAAATTGGCGCATTAAATATCCATGAAGTTTTAGAACGCGTACGCAGCGTGAGCTTGGCCGAAATACCCCAGGGACTGATCATTCACCGCGATTACGATGTCAGCCTCCCTGATGTCATTGGCGATTATGAACAACTGATCCAGGTTGTGTTGAATATTGTGCGCAATGCAATACAAGCGCTGTCCGGGCACGGTGAAATCAAACTGCGCACCAGAGCAGTGCGTCAGGTGACTTTAGCCATGAAGCGACACCTCCAGGCAGTACAGATACAAATCATCGACAATGGTCCAGGCATCCCGGCGACGATTCGCGACAGGATCTTCTTTCCTCTGGTGTCTGCACGAGAAGGCGGAAGCGGGTTAGGTTTGACCCTGGCACAAACTTTTGTGCACCAGCATCATGGCGAGATTGACGTGGAAAGCAAGCCCGGACACACCGTATTTACCATTTTATTGCCATTAGGAATCGCTAATAATGAATAAACCCGTTTGGATTATCGATGATGACCGCTCCATCCGATGGGTGTTTGAAAAGGCCCTTCAGCGTGAAGACATCGCTTTCACCAGTTTTTCCTCCGTACCCGAGGTGGAGGCTGCATTGGAATACGCCACCCCTCAAGTGGTCGTCAGTGACATCCATATGCCCGGAGGATCAGGATTGGGGTTGTTGCAGCAATTGAGTACCCGTTATCCACGCGTTCCAGTCATCATCATGACGGCATACTCTGATCTGGAATCGGCCGTCGCCGCCTTTCAGGGCGGTGCGTATGAGTATCTGCCCAAACCATTTGATGTGAGCTATGCTGTGGAGCTGATTCGTCGCGCCATCGATGAAAGCCTGCGCACCGAGCAAACCGAAGATACCACGCAACCCACTGCAGTACCTGAAATGTTAGGGCAAGCGCCCGCTATGCAGGACGTATTTCGAGCCATAGGCCGCTTGTCACAATCGCATACAACCGTGTTGATTACTGGTGAATCCGGCACTGGAAAAGAATTAGTCGCCTCGGCCCTTCATCGGCACAGTGTGCGTGCTGACCGGCCATTTATTGCAATCAATACCGCAGCCATACCCCGTGACTTACTGGAATCAGAGTTGTTTGGTCATGAACGTGGCGCGTTCACCGGTGCGGCAGGACAGCGTCGCGGACGCTTTGAACAAGCCGATGGCGGCACTCTGTTTCTGGATGAAATTGGCGACATGCCTTCGGAGCTGCAAACCCGTTTGTTACGCGTACTGTCGGATGGCCAGTTTTATCGGGTAGGTGGACAGCAACCCGTCAAAGTCAATGTACGGGTGATTGCAGCCACACATCAAGATTTGGAATCAAGGGTTCAAGCAGGTTTATTCCGTGAAGACCTGTTTCACCGCCTTAACGTGATCAGACTACGCTTACCTGCTTTGCGCGAGCGCAAGGAGGACATCCCTCTTCTCATGCGACATTTTTTACAAAAAAGCGCTAAAGACCAAGGCGTAGAGGCAAAAAAACTTTCAGAAGCTGCGATGCGAAAACTCAGTCAATTTCCTTGGCCGGGTAACGTGCGTCAACTGGAAAATGTATGCCATTGGCTGACCATTATGGCAGCGGGAAACACGGTTGATGTTGGCGATCTACCGCCAGAGATTTTGAATGGTGTGCCACCAGAGGTCATTGTGAACAGCTGGGCACAAAACCTGGCGCAAACTGCGAGTGCGGCACTCAAGCGTGGCGAAACCGGTATTATTGATGGGCTCAATGCAACATTTGAAACAACGCTGATTGAAGTCGCCCTTAACCATACAGGTGGACGACGTATCGAAGCGGCACAGTTATTAGGTTGGGGACGTAATACCTTAACGCGCAAAATCCAGGAGCTGGGACTGGGGCCAGAATAAAATGAGTGGCGCGCCAAACGATCAGGAAGTCTCTCAACCCTTTACGAGGAAGACTTATCAATGACTTGTTTTGGTTTAATTCAGAAATCCACCAACGAAAACGATCAATACGAAGGGGAAGCCGCCCTGGTTGACTTGGTAAAAGTCAGAATCGGCTCCCCACTCTACGGCATTATGGCTTGTTGATACGGGTAATTTTCGTGCCTTCGAGACTGAGACTCGCCATGAGCCCCTGCTGGTCAAAGATAAAGGCATAAGCATCATCTTTCAATGTCGTCGATGACAGATTCTTGGCTACGCCTTCATTCATTACAACGACCGTCGGCCCTACACCCACTTCCCATCCATCTGATTTGTGAAGATATTTCATAGCCTTATTGTTCATAAGAAACACCACATAACTGTATGACTGAGCACCAGCCTGCCAGCCCCAGGAAGCTGAAACAGTATTGTAGTAGCCGGCGACTTTCGAGCCCTTGAACAAAACACCTTCACCATAACTCCCCCCGAACACCAGGCCCGCCTTGATCACTTTGGGGAACACAAGCACCGCATCTGCATGCTTTGAAATATCTTTTGCAATAGGATGCGTTTTGTATAAAAGTTCTAGCGCCTGGGTGGAATCCCTGGTCAAATCCTCTGTGGTGGCTGCATTCGCAGGGCCAGTTAATGCGCTCAGTGACAAAGCGGCGACCGCCACAAGAAAGAAGTTACGTAATGTATATCGTATATTAATCATGATAAATCTCCCGACATAAAAACCAGGGTTAAAAAGCAAAATGCTTAAGAAACGAATACCGCCACTTACACGGCAACTTGTCATCCTACGCAGACAAACCCGGTTATTCTGTACGTTAGCGCACAGAATGCAATGAACTGCACTCAAATATGGCGCCGATTTTATCCCAACGGGTTTTCAGCGTACTTGCAACACTCATTGGCACCAAATCAAACTCATTTTAGAAGATTATTGCATAGGCCGATTGATTTACTCGCACCCTGATCGGACAACAAACGCGTCATGGCCTCCTGGTATTTTTCAGCAGTTTTAAGGGCGATTTCTTCTGGCAATTCAGGCGCAGGCGCGACCTTGTTCCAGCCGGACTGTTCTAACCAGTCACGCACAAATTGCTTGTCAAAACTGGGCGGCTGATGACCGGGCTGGTGCTGATCCACCGGCCAGAAACGTGATGAATCGGGCGTTAATACCTCATCAATCAGATGTAATTGCCCTGCCTGATCAATGCCAAATTCAAATTTGGTGTCTGCAATAATGATTCCGCGAGACAGCGCCCATGCTGCCGCCTCGGTATAAAGTGCTAAACTGGCATCACGCACACGCGCTGCCAGTGATGCGCCCAACAACAGCTCTGCCTGGGTATAAGCGATATTTTCATCGTGCTCACCTACCGCCGCTTTGGTCGAAGGCGTGAACAAGGGTTCCGGCAATTTGTCCGCCAATTTTAGTCCAGCAGGAAGTACTATGCCGCACACACTGCCACGTGACTGGTATTCTTTCCAGCCAGAACCGGCCAAATAGCCCCGCACCACGGCTTCAACAGGCAAAGGCGTCAGGCGTTTCACCACCATGGCACGCCCTTTCACCTGGTCAACTTCATTGGGTAGCACAACTGACTCTGGCGTGTCGCCAGTTAAATGATTGGGTAACAGATGGGCCAACCTGTCAAACCAAAATTGCGAAATCGTGGTCAGCACACGCCCTTTTCCGGCTATCGGTGTCGGTAAAATCACATCAAATGCCGATAAACGATCCGTTGCCACCATCAACAAGCGTTGATCATCAATGGCATACAAATCACGCACTTTGCCGCGTGACAATAATTGCAGGGAAGGGATTTGAGAAGTAGAAAGCGCAGCAATCATGATAGAGAAAACTGTTGGATAAAATTTAGACCATCAATTATAACCGACTTGCCGATAATATTTATGTCATTGAAATGCCACCCTTGGGCGTAAAGGGCTCAAACAGTAGAAATATGCGGTAGAATATCGACTATCTGTCACAGAATAATGGATTGGTCAGCAGATGTTAAAGAATATGGGGACAGGCGCCCTTTCTTACCGGGATGCGGGGGTTGATATTGACGCAGGCGACAGCCTGGTAGAACGCATCAAACCGTGGGCAAAGCGCACAATGCGCCCAGAAGTATTGGGTGGAATTGGCGGATTTGGTGCATTAACCCGCCTGCCAGAACGCTATAAAGAACCCATATTGGTATCCGGCACTGATGGCGTAGGCACCAAACTCAAATTGGCCTTTACGCTCAACCGGCATGACACCGTTGGCATCGATTTGGTGGCAATGAGTGTGAATGATATTTTGGTTCAAGGTGCAGAACCGTTGTTTTTTCTTGATTATTTTGCATGCGGCAAATTAGATGTAGACATCGCCGAGCAAGTCATTCGTGGTATTGCTACCGGTTGCGAGCAGGCAGGTTGCGCCCTGATTGGTGGCGAAACCGCTGAAATGCCCGGCATGTACCCTGCTGGTGAATATGATCTGGCCGGTTTTGCCGTGGGTGTGGTAGAACGCGCTGAAATTCTCGACGGCAGTCAAATCAAACCCGGCGACGTCTTGCTCGGCTTGGCCTCAAGTGGCGCGCATTCGAATGGCTATTCCCTCATTCGCAAGGTCATTGAAAGAACCCGGATGGACTGGCTGACTGATTTTAATGGCCGCCCCTTTGCCGATGTCATCATGGAACCCACCCGAATTTATGTTAAACCGCTGTTGGCCCTGATGCAAGCCATGCCGGTTAAAGGCATGGCACACATCACTGGCGGCGGTTTAATCGGTAATATACCCCGCATTCTGCCTGAAACAGTGGCGGCAAAAATTGACGCCACAAGCTGGACAATGCCCCCCTTGTTCACATGGTTGGCACGAGAAGGACAAGTCGCACAGGATGAAATGTACCGCACTTTCAATTGCGGCATCGGCATGGTTATCGTGATGGCTGCTGAACACGCCGATGCAGCGATGCAGCACCTGACTGTAGCGGGTGAACAGGTTTACCGTATGGGCACTGTCGTGCCACGGAACAATAATGAAGCAGTATTAATTCGATAATGGAGTAACACTATGGCTAGAATGGTCAATTGCATCAAATTGGGTCGTGAAGCGGAAGGTCTGGATTTCCCCCCTCTACCAGGTGAAATGGGACAAAAACTGTACGCCAACGTTTCCAAAGAGGCTTGGGCGGCGTGGTTGCGCCAGCAGACCATGCTGGTCAACGAAAACCGGCTCAATCTGGCTGAAGCACGTGCCCGCAAATACCTGATGGAACAGGTGGAACAGTATTTCTTTGGCGATGGTGGCGACAAAATTGAAGGTTTTGTGGCACCCAGCCATTAGGCGATTTGATACGTTCACCGGCTATTCAGGCTAACGAAAGCGCAAAACATTCATTGAAAAAAGTTTACATCAAAACATTTGGTTGCCAAATGAACGCTTACGACTCGGACAAAATGGCCGACGTATTGCGCGAATCCGAAGGGATGGCGCCTACTGACGACCCACTGGATGCAGATGTCATTCTGTTTAACACTTGCTCGGTACGCGAAAAAGCGCAAGAAAAAGTGTTTTCCGATTTGGGGCGAGTGCGTGAACTGAAAGATCTCAAACCCGACTTGATCATTGGCGTAGGGGGCTGTGTCGCCAGTCAGGAAGGTGAGGCCATTTTCAAACGCGCGCCCTATGTCGACGTGATATTTGGCCCCCAAACTCTTCATCGTTTGCCTGATTTGATTGCACGACGGCGCGCAACAGGCCAATCACAGTGTGATATTTCTTTTCCGGAAATCGAGAAATTCGATCAGCTTCCGGTTACACAAACAAAAGGTGTCACCGCCTTTGTGTCCATTATGGAAGGTTGTTCAAAATATTGCACGTTCTGTGTGGTGCCTTACACACGCGGCGAAGAGGTATCGCGCCCTTTCGACGACATCCTGGCTGAGATAGCAAGCTTGACGGCACAAGGCGTAAAAGAAATTACGCTACTTGGGCAAAACGTCAATGCATATCGCGGGTTGTTAGCGGACGGCGAACAGGCTGATTTTGCCTTGCTGCTCGAATATGTCCATGAAATTCCCGGGGTTGAGCGCATACGCTTCACTACCAGCCATCCGCGCGAATGCACACAACGCATGATTGATGCGTATGCACGCTTGCCTAAATTGGCCGCACATTTACATCTGCCCGTGCAATGCGGTTCCGATCGGATACTGACTGCCATGAAACGCGGCTATTCGGTG
The DNA here is from genome assembly GCA_021786845.1 of Pseudomonadota bacterium. Lineage (GTDB taxonomy): Bacteria > Pseudomonadota > Gammaproteobacteria > Burkholderiales > Sulfuriferulaceae > Sulfuriferula. Next base: position 24,425 of record JAJYMO010000067.1, read on the forward strand.
GTGGAATACAAATCTGTTGTGCGCCGCCTGCGCGAAGCACGCCCGAATCTCAGCATTTCTTCCGATTTTATTGTCGGTTTTCCGGGCGAAACGGAAGCTGATTTTGCTGGCACATTGCAGCTTATCGCTGACGTGGGTTTTGATATTTCCTACTGTTTTTTATATAGCCCGCGTCCTGGCACACCCGCTGCCGAGTTAAAAGACGATGTCGACCTCGCTCAAAAACAAAGCCGTTTATTGCAGGTTCAGGCCGCGCTTCACCAGGGCGTGATTACGGTATCTGAGCAGATGCTCAACACGGTACAACAGGTACTTGTGGAGAATGTGTCAAAGCGGGATGAACGAGAATTGACCGGTCGCAGCACCAATAACCGCGTAATCAATTTTATTGGGGATAAAAGCCTGATTGGGCAATTTATCGAAGTACGCATCACCGCAACCAATGCGCATTGGTTGCGTGGCGAAAGGCTGTTGTGATGCACCTTACCTTGTCTCCAGTGGACAATCATCGTCTGGCTAATTTATGCGGGGTTCTTGAAGAGAACCTGCATCAACTTGCCAATGCGCTCAACGTAACCATCACACGGCACAGTGAGCATTTTAAAGTTGATGGCACTCAAACCGCCATGCGACAAACCATTACCTTATTGAAACGTTTTTATCAGCAGGCAGAACACAAGCCCATTAGTGTGGAAGATATTCAACTTGCACTGGTTGACATCGCCTATCCGGAAAATGATGATGCCGCCGTGATATTGCACACACGGCGCAGTGATTTACGTGGTCGTACCCCACGTCAAAACACTTATCTCACCCAGATACAGTCCCACGACATTACCTTTGGCATTGGCCCTGCCGGCACAGGGAAAACCTATTTAGCCGTTGCCAGCGCAGTGGATGCTCTGGAACGGGATGTTGTGAAACGCCTTATTCTTACTCGCCCTGCGGTGGAAGCAGGTGAACGGTTAGGTTTTTTACCTGGCGACCTGGCACAAAAAATTGATCCGTATTTGCGCCCTCTTTACGATGCGCTGTATGATCTGATGGGTGCAGACAAAATGGCGCGTTTATTTGAAAGCGGCATCATTGAAATTGCCCCACTGGCATATATGCGCGGGCGTACGCTGAACCAGGCATTTATTATTCTGGATGAAGCGCAAAACACCACATCCGAACAGATGAAAATGTTTTTAACCCGAATCGGCTTTGGCTCACGGGCAGTCATCACAGGCGACATGACGCAAGTGGACTTGGCCAAGGGCATTAAAAATGGCTTACTGGATGCCAGCGAAGTACTGCGCGATGTGCGCGGCATTGCATTCAGCTGGTTTCAAAAAGAAGATGTCATGCGTCACCCATTGGTGGCGAGAATTGTCCATGCGTATGAACAACGAGATCAGGAAAAAGCCAACTAACATGGTGTTTCCATTAAATCTGTCGGTGCAACGGGCGGTGCGCGCACCCGGCGCACCATTGCGGCCACAAATGATGCGCGCGGTACGCGCAACGCAAGAGTGTGCGGCAGAAATTACCATACGCATTGTGGGTGAAGCTGAAGGATTGGAATTAAATGAAACATTCCGTCATCAAAATCATGCTACAAATGTGTTATCGTTCCCCTATACGGGTACGCCCATGGTCAGCGGCGACCTGGTGCTGTGCGCCGCCGTAATCGCGCGCGAAGCCCGGGAGCAGCACAAATCTTTACAGGCACATTATATGCATTTAATTGTACATGGTGTATTGCACTTACATGGTTATGATCACGAACAGAAAGAGGACGCAGCACGTATGGAAGCGCGAGAGATAGAAATCATGACAGGTTTTGGTTTTGCCAATCCGTATTCAGAAACGGAGCACCTGTCATGATCGATGAGCCCCCCAAACCGAACTGGTTTGAACGTTTAGGCACATGGTTAAGTCCTGAACCAGAAACCAAGGATGAATTGCTGGATATTCTACAGGGCGCATTTCAACATAACCTGCTCGATGCCGAGGCCCTGGCGATGATAGAGGGTGTACTGGATGTGTCTGAGCGCCAGGTGCGCAGCATCATGATTCCGCGCGCACAAATGGATATGATTGACATCAACGATACCGTCGATGAAATTATTCCCGTCATCATTGAAACCGCACACTCAAGATTCCCCGTCATTGATAAAAACAAAGATGATGTCATCGGTATTTTATTGGCCAAAGATTTATTGCAATATTATGCCAACAGCGGATTCCATCTGCGGGAAATGCTGCGCCCAGCGGTATTTATCCCTGAGTCGAAAAGATTAAACGTGCTCTTGAAAGAGTTTCGTGCCAGCCGCAACCACATGGCGATTGTGGTGGATGAATATGGTGGGGTATCAGGATTGGTCACCATCGAAGATGTATTGGAGCAAATTGTAGGCGATATCGAAGATGAATATGATTTCGATGAAACCGAAGACAACATCATTCAGGACAAAGGCGGGCGTTATCGCGTCAAAGCGCTTACTGAAATCGGGGATTTTAATGCGTCATTTGGTACAACATTTCCAGATGACGAATTCGATACCATCGGTGGTTTGGTACTCAACCATTTTGGTCACATGCCAAAACGTGGCGAGTTCATTACATTTGAGGGCTTGCGGTTTGAAGTTTTGCGCGCAGACAGCCGACGGGTACATACATTATTAGTGGAAAAACAGGCTTAAATCCAGACACTCATTGCACACAATCCACGGACGTAAAAAAGGCAGCCCAGGCTGCCTTTTTTACGTCCGTGCAAGAACATACGCCTTGCGAGTCCCTCGCACACCAATAACTTTCCAACAGAACACATGCGACAGCCTGTTTTGGTATTTACTTTACCACAGCGTTCAATTCACCTTTGACATATTTACTGGCCATTTTTTCCAGGTCAACCGGTTTTATTTTCGCTGCCTGACCGGCCGAACCGAAAGCTTCATAACGTAATCTGCAAATTTCCTGCATGGCTTTCGTTGAAGCAATCAGGAATTTACGCGGATCAAATTCCGAGCGGTTTTCTGCCAGAAATTTACGCACTGCCCCTGTAGAAGCCATACGCAAATCGGTATCAATATTCACTTTACGCACGCCATGCTTGATGCCTTCAACAATTTCTTCCACTGGCACGCCATAAGTTTCGCCCATATCACCACCGAACTCATTGATAATTTTAAGCCATTCTTGTGGCACTGAAGAAGAGCCATGCATCACCAAATGGGTGTTAGGAATACGCGCATGAATTTCTTTGATGCGGCTAATGGCCAAAATTTCGCCCGTAGGTGGGCGAGTAAATTTGTACGCGCCGTGAGAAGTACCAATCGCAATCGCCAAGGCATCAACACCTGTTTTTTTCACAAAATCAGCAGCTTCTTCCGGATCGGTCAACAACTGGGAATGATCCAGCGTACCCTCTGCACCAACACCGTCTTCCTCACCGGCCAAGCCTGTTTCCAGTGAACCCAGGCAACCCAGTTCGCCTTCCACTGAAACGCCCACAGCATGAGCAATTTCAACCACACGGCGGGTAATGTCCACGTTATATTCGTAACTGGCGGGTGTTTTCCCATCTTCTTTCAGCGAACCGTCCATCATGACCGATGAATAACCATCGGCAATCGAACGCACGCACACAGGCATGCTTGCACCATGGTCCTGGTGCATCACAACAGGAATGTGTGGATAAGCTTCCACAGCGGCAGTAATCAGATGCCGCAAGAAACTGCCACCCGCATATTTGCGCGCACCAGCAGATGCTTGCATGATTACCGGGCTACCACAGGCATCCGCAGCCTGCATAATCGCATGTACCTGTTCCAGGTTGTTCACATTGAATGCGGGCAGACCATACTGATGTTCTGCGGCATGATCCAAAAGTTGGCGCAATGAGACGAGTGCCATATAGTTCTCCTTGATAAAGTTAGATATGAATAGACGGAATTAGTGAGCGCCCTGTTTTTTGTAAGCACCCACTTTAACTATTTTCATCGTATTGGTTCCACCAGATTGCCCTATGGGTTCACCAATGGTCAACACAATCAAATCGCCTTCACGCACAGCGCCGCGGCGACGCAATTCCTCTTCCGCCGCAATCAACAGCGCTTCGCGGTCATTGGTGTCCTGCTGAAAATTGACAGGATAAACACCGCGATAAAGCGTGACTTTACGACGAGTCGCTACCTCTGACGTTAAAGCATAAATCGGCACCGCAGTGCTCATCCTGGACATCCACAAGCAGGTAGAACCCGATTGCGTCAGGGCGGCAATCGCACGCACATTGTCTAAATGCGTCGCGGTAAAAATCGCCGCCAAAGCAACAGATTCATCGACCTTTCCAACATGGCTTTCCAAACGCTTGCTTTGGAACTCCTGTTCGCGATCCTTCTCTGCTTCCAGGCAGACTCTGTGCATGGCCGCTATGGCCTCAACCGGGTAGCTGCCCGCTGCAGTTTCTGCGGACAACATCACAGCATCCGTACCATCCAGCACTGCATTGGCCACATCCGAGACCTCGGCACGCGTGGGAATAGGACTTTGTATCATGGACTCCATCATCTGTGTCGCAGTGATGACTGGTTTGTTGTGTTTATGCGCCATGCGAATAATTTTCTTTTGCAATGCCGGCACCGCCGCATCACCCACTTCCACGCCCAGATCGCCACGCGCCACCATCACAGCATCGGAAGCCATCACCACTTCTTCCAGCGCAACAATGGCTTCAGCACGCTCAATTTTCGCTACCAACATGCCATTACCGCCTGCTTCGCGCAACAATTTTCGGGCATAATTCATATCATCTGCAGAGCGCGGAAATGAAATGGCAACATAATCCGCCTGTAGCGCTGCGGCAGTTTTTAAATCTTCTTTGTCTTTCTCGGTCAAGGCATCCGCAGACAATCCGCCACCTTTACGGTTGATACCCTTATTGTTTGATAAGACCCCACCCTGTACCACGCGGCAGAAAATTTCGGCACCGACCACATCTTCCACCCACATTTCAATGCGCCCGTCATCCAGCAACAACGTCGCTCCGCGCTCCAAATCATTAGGCAGTTCTTTGTAATCCAAACCCACCCGTTCCTGGTTACCCAAGGCACAATTCGCATCCAGAATGAATGCGTCACCAGGTGCCAAAGTTATTTTTCCGTCAGCGAACTTCCCAACGCGGATTTTTGGGCCTTGCAAATCTGCCAGCACCCCGATGGCCCGCCCTCTTGCACGGGCCAGAGAACGCACCAGCTCGGCACGATCAATATGGTCTTGCGCTACGCCGTGCGAAAAATTTAAACGGACAACATCCACTCCGGCTTCCATCATTTTATCCAGCGTTTTCGCATCAGAAGAAGCGGGACCAAGTGTGGCAACAATCTTTGTTCTACGTATCATGTCATTAACCTGAGTCAGTCTAAGAGGGGGAAATGTCCCCGGTATCCCTGTTATTTATTTTACGGCGCGTTGTTCCAAAATTTCGACTGCGGGCAATTTCTTGCCTTCCAAAAACTCAAGGAAAGCGCCACCTGCTGTTGAAATATAGGAAATTTTGTCATAAATACCATATTTTTGTATGGCCGCGATGGTGTCGCCGCCACCTGCCAAGGTAAATGCCCTGGTATGAGCAATCGCGTGGGCAATGGTTTTTGTGCCTTCACCAAACTGGTCAAATTCAAAAACGCCCACTGGGCCATTCCATACCACAGTACCCGCTTTCATAATAATGTCAGCCAATACCTGTGCGGATTGCGGACCAATGTCAAAGATCATGTCATCGGCTTCAACGTCATCCGCAGATTTCAGTACCGCAGGCTCATTGGCATCAAAACGCTTGCCACACACCACATCCGTGGCGATAGGAATACTGGCGTTGCGTGCATTCATTTTAACCATCAATGCCTGCGCTACAGGTAACAAATCATCCTCACACAGTGATTTCCCCACAGACCTGCCTGTGGCACGGATAAAGGTATTCGCAATACCGCCCCCCACCACCAACTGATCCACTTTTTCTGCCAAAGCCTCCAGCACGGTTAATTTGGTTGAGACTTTTGAACCGCCAACAATTGCCACCATTGGACGGGCGGGGTCTTTCAAAGCGCGGGTGAGTGCGTCCAGCTCCTCAGTCAATAACAACCCGGCTGCAGCAATTGGCGCAAATTTTGCCACGCCATGGGTGGAGGCTTCTGCACGGTGTGCGGTGCCAAAGGCATCCATCACGAACACATCGCACAACGCCGCATATTGTTTTGCAGTGGCATCAAGGTTTTTCTTTTCACCGACATTAAAACGTACATTTTCCAGTAACACCACTTCGCCTTCAGCCACATCAAAACCACCATTGATCCAGTCTTTGATCAAGCGAACGGGGCGGTTAAGTTTTTTACTCAACACATCAGCGACGGGTTGAAGTGAATTTTCAGCGGAGTATTCACCTTCTGTCGGCCGACCAAGGTGCGAAGTCACCATCACTTTTGCGCCCGCTTTCAAGCAGTATTCAATCGTACGCAAAGAAGCCGTGATCCGCGCATCAGAAGTGACTTTACCCCCGCTGACTGGCACATTCATATCAGCACGAATAAAAACTCGTTTTCCCTTAAGGTCAAGATCGGTAATACGGATGACAGACATTCATTTCTCCAATGCAGGTAACTATTCAGGATTAGAAATAATTCCAATCCTGAATAGTCACGACAACCGCGCTCCACACAAGCAGATTACCCCAGTGAGAACGCGGCAATCTGACACTTACTTGGCAATAACGCGAACCATTTCCAGTACTTTGCTGGAATAACCCCATTCATTGTCATACCAGGCAATTACTTTAATGAAACTGTTGTCCAATGCGATACCCGCATCGGCATCAAACGTGGAGGTACAGCTTTCACCACGAAAATCTGTAGACACAACCTTCTCAGTGGTATAACCCAACACGCCCTTCATTTCGCCTTCCGAAGCGGCTTTCATTGCAGCGCATATTTGTTCATAGGTGGCTTCTTTCATCAGTTCCACGGTCAAATCGACCACCGAAACGTCAGAAGTAGGCACCCGGAATGACATACCTGTCAATTTCTTGTTTAACTCGGGAATCACTTTACCCACTGCTTTGGCTGCACCAGTGCTGCTGGGGATAATGTTTTCCAGAATACCCCGACCACCGCGCCAATCTTTGTTAGAAGGACCATCTACGGTCTTCTGCGTCGCCGTTGCACTGTGCACTGTAGTCATCAAACCACGCTTGATACCAAACGAATCGTTCAACACCTTGGCCACAGGCGCCAAACAATTGGTGGTGCAGGAAGCATTCGAAACAATCGCTTCACCCGCATACGTTTTGTGGTTCACGCCATAAACAAACATCGGCGTGTCATCCTTGGATGGCGCCGACATAATGACTTTCCTGGCACCCGCAGACAAATGCATTTCACAAGTTTCTTTGGTCAGAAACAAACCGGTGGATTCCACCACAATGTCTGCACCCACTTCGCCCCAAGCCAGTTCAAGCGGGTTTTTAATCGAGGTCAAACGAATACGTTTACCATTCACAATCAACGTGTGTCCCTCAACGGCGATATCCCCTTTGAACAGGCCATGCACAGAATCGTGTTTGAGCATGTAAGCCAAATAGTCAGGCTCCAGCAAGTCATTGATCGCAACAATTTCAATATCAGAAAAATCTTTTATTGCTGCGCGAAATACCATACGGCCAATACGGCCAAATCCATTGATACCTACCTTAATTGTCATCATTGCTACTCCGTACCAAAATTAAAAAATGGGGCAAGCCGCAGCCGCGCACCATCCGTGCGCACATGGCTGCGGCTGACAAGACTTACAGCACGCTCTTGACAGCGTTGACTACGTTTTCGGTTGTGATGCCAAAGTGTTTGTAAAGATCGCTGGCCGGGGCCGATTCGCCAAAGGTATCCATGCCCACTACAGCACCTTCCAGCCCCACGTATTTGCGCCAAAAATCGGTCACACCGGCTTCAACCGCTACGCGAACGATGCCTTTTGGCAATACGCTGGCTCGATAAGCGGCATCCTGACGGTCAAAAACATTGTTGGAGGGCATAGACACGACACGGGTAGCAATGCCTTGTTCAGCCAGGGCAGCATGGGCCTTCAATGCCAATTCGATTTCCGAGCCGGTTGAAATAATGATTGCCCGGAAGTTCTCCATGTCTTTCAATACATAAGCACCACGTGTGATGTTTTTAATTTGCGCATCAGTACGTGGCACAAAAGGCAGATTTTGCCGACTCAAAATAAAGCAGGTAGGTCCATTCATGCGACCAACGCCCTGGCCCCAAGCCACAAGGGTTTCGACCGTGTCGCAAGGACGCCACACATCCATATTGGGAATCATACGCAAAGTGGAGGTTTGTTCTACAGGCTGGTGCGTAGGGCCATCCTCACCCAAACCGATGGAATCATGGGTAAACACGAAAAGAACGCGTTGGTGCATCAGGGCGGCCATACGCAAAGCATTGCGTGCATATTCCGAGAACATCAGGAAAGTACCGCCAAAAGGCAATACGCCGCCGTGCAGCGCCATACCATTCATAATGGCTGACATGCCAAATTCACGCACACCGTAAGAAATGTAATTCCCAACAGAATTACCGCGTATTTGATGGCAGCCGGTCCAATTGGTCAGGTTAGAGCCTGTCAAATCGGCAGAACCGCCCAGAAACTCAGGTAAAGCCGGTGCCAATGCGTTAATTGCAATTTGGGAGGCCTTACGCGTCGCCACGGTTTCGCCTTTGGCGTTAATGGCAGCAATGGCCTGTGCAAGAAAAGCATCCCAGTTTGCCGGCAATTCGCCCGCCATACGACGGGTGAATTCAGCCGCTTCATCAGGATATGCCTCGGCGTAAGCAGAGAATTTGATATTCCACAGGCTTTCCAGCCCTGCCCCTTTAATGCGGCCATCCCAACCCGCGTAAACATCCGCCGGAATTTCAAACGAAGGGTGATGCCAGCCAATATTTTCGCGTGTTGCAGCAATTTCAGTCGCGCCCAAAGCCGCGCCATGCACGTCATGGGTGCCCTCTTTATTTGGAGAGCCCTTGCCAATGACGGTTTTGCAACAAATCAGGGTGGGCTTGTCTGTCACAGCCTTGGCAGCCTTCAGTGCAGCATCCACAGCCACAGGGTTATGTCCATCTACATCAGCGATCACATGCCAGCCATAAGCCTCAAAACGCATGGGCGTGTTATCGGTAAACCACCCCTCAACATGACCATCAATAGAAATACCGTTGTCATCCCAGAACGCAACCAGTTTACCCAAACCCCATGTTCCCGCCAGTGCACAGGCTTCATGAGAAATGCCTTCCATCAGGCAGCCATCACCCAGAAACACATAAGTGTGATGATCAACGATATCGTGACCGGGGCGATTAAATTCTGCCGCCAGCAATTTTTCGGTCATTGCCATACCAACCGCATTGGTCACGCCCTGGCCCAGTGGCCCAGTGGTGGTTTCCACGCCATCGGTGTAGCCATACTCCGGGTGTCCGGGGGTTTTGGAATGCAACTGACGGAAGCGCCTAATCTCTTCTATCGGCAAATTGTAACCTGTCAAATGCAGCAAAGCATAAAGCAGCATGGAACCATGTCCGTTGGACAGCACGAAACGATCACGGTCCACCCACTTAGGGTTAGAAGGATTGTGCCGCATATGGTGATTCCACAACACTTCAGCGATTTCAGCCATCCCCATGGGGGCGCCGGGGTGACCAGATTTGGCCTGCTCCACCGCATCCATTGCCAGCGCACGGATCGCATTCGCGAGATCTTTACGAGTTGCCATACTCAATATTCCTTGGAAGTATAAAAAAGTTTTTGTTGCCACAGACCGTGGTCCCACCAACACCACACAACAACGCTATGGCAATACCACGCCAAATGACGACGTAAATGTATAATTATCGCTGAGCAGCGACATTTCGGCAAGCACACCCTCATATTAATGTCATCGATGCATCATGGATATTGACAATATCGACACAAAAGCCGGATAATGCGCGGCTTCGTAGTAATGTTGGTGATGTAGCTCAGATGGTTAGAGCGATGGATTCATAACCCATAGGTCGGCGGTTCGACTCCGCCCATCACCACCACAAGCCTGTTTCAAACCTTCCCCCGCAGTGTATTGAAAGTACCTGCCAACATCAGCAATTACCTTTCGCCGCGCGATAAACCGCCGAACTCACCCGCTCTTTCAAACGTGGATCAGTCAGCTTGGGCAGAATATATTCGCGACCAAAGGACAGTTCAGTCAAGTGATAAACCTGCAGCACTTCGACAGGCACAGGCTCATGCGCAAGCTGGGCAATCGCATGTACTGCTGCCAGTTTCATTTCATCCGTAATCGCCCTGGCACGCGCATCCAGCGCACCGCGGAATAAATAGGGAAAACACAGCACATTATTGACCTGATTCGGATAATCCGAGCGGCCTGTTGCGATAATCACATCCTCGCGTGTGGCTTTGGCCAATTCCGGCGTGATTTCAGGATCGGGATTCGCCATCGCAAACACCACAGGGTTGGTTGCCATACTGGCTAGCATCTCGGGCTTGAGTAAATTCGGCGCTGACGTGCCAATAAACACATCTGCACCGACACATGCATCCGCTAGCGTACGGGCCTCGGTGTCTGCCGCAAAAAACGCATGATGGGGCGGCAAATCCGTCATCCCTGTATGCAATACCCCGACTCTATCAACCACCAGCAATTTGGCTTTGTCCGCGCCCAATGCCAGCAACAGGCGCAATGACGCTGTGCCTGCGGCACCGGCGCCCACCAGCACAATCCGCACATCCGCCAATTTTTTTCCTGCAATTTTCAGCGCATTGATCAGGCCTGCCGCAACAATAATCGCTGTGCCATGCTGATCATCATGAAACACAGGAATATCAAGCATCGCTTTGAGCCGGGTTTCTATTTCAAAACACGCGGGCGCTGCAATGTCTTCCAGATTAATCCCGCCAAAACTCACGGCAATGCTGGCGATGGTGTTAATCACCATCTCGGTGTCTTCGCTGGACACCTCAATATCTATCGCATCAATGTCCGCAAATTTCTTGAACAACAATGCCTTACCTTCCATCACCGGCTTGGATGCCAACGCGCCCAGATTACCCAGGCCCAAAATCGCTGTGCCGTTAGAAATCACCGCGACCAGATTACCTTTCATGGTATAGCGGTACGCATTTTCAGGATCAGCCGCAATCTCCCGCACAGGCTCGGCCACGCCAGGGCTGTAAGCCAGCACCAAATCACGCTGCGTTACTGCTGATTTTGACACTTCGATCGATAACTTACCCGGAGTTGGAAACTCATGATAATACAAGGCATCTTCGCGTAAATTGCCCGTATTACCCGATTGTTTTACGTCATTGGTCATGTTCATCATTCCTAATCCATTTTTATTGTCTGTTCTGCCCAAACCCGCTATTTCACATAATCCATAAAATTCTCATAGGGTACTTCGGCAATTTTGAACCACTGTATCTCGCTTTCCAGAAATGGCAGCCATGATTTGTAAATGGTATGGAATATCGGGTTGCGCGCAGCTTCCTGTTCAAAAATCTCATACGCTGCACGACGGGCAGTAAGCATGACGTCTTTGGGAAAAGCATGCAAGGTAACGCCCTCCTGCACCAAACGCATCAAGGCCGGTGGATTTTTGGCATCGTATTCTGCCACCATCAGCAGGTTGGCTTCGGCGGCCGCCACCTCAAATGCCTGCTGGTATTGAACGGGCAAAGCATGCCACTTTTGCAGATTGACCATAAAAGACAATTGCGGCCCACCTTCCCACCAACCCGGGTAATAATAATTTTTGGCGATTTTATGAAACCCCAGCTTCTCGTCGTCATACGGGCCGACCCATTCCGCCGCATCGATCGCCCCGGTTTCCAGCGCAGGATAAATATCGCTGCCCGGCAAAGTCAGTGGTATCACACCCATGCGCGCCATCACTTGCCCACCCAGGCCGGGAATGCGCATTTTAAGCCCTTTTAAGTCAGCCAGAGAATTGATAGGGTGTCGAAACCAGCCCCCCATTTGCGCCCCCGTATTGCCGCCCGGGAATTGAATGATATTGTAATTTTTAAATAAACCGCGCAACAATTGCAGCCCGCCGCCGTAATACATCCACGCGTTTTGTTGCCGGGTCGTCATACCAAACGGCATGGCGCAATCAAACGCAAACGCCATATTTTTGCCAACATAATAATAACTCGCGCTGTGGCCGCACTCCACTGTGCCGTTTTGCACCGCATCCAGCACCTGCAAGCCCGGCACCAGCTCCCCCCCCGCAAACGTACGGATTTGAAACTTACCGCCCGTTAAGGCCGCCACGCGCAGCGCCAATTGCTCCGCAGCGTTATAAATCGTGTCCAGGCTTTTAGGGAAACTGGAAGCCAAACGCCATGATATCACGGGCAAATCTGCCGCCAAACTGGGCGCACTCACAGCCAGCCCACCCAAACCCACCCCTGCTACCCCTTTGATAAATTCTCGCCGTTGCATTACTATCCCCACTACTGTGTCAATATCCTCCAATTATACGTTTTTATGTCCAACTCCACCGAAAAACACGCACCCGCTAACTTTATCCGCCACATGATTGATGAAGACGTCAGTCAGAACAAATGGGGCGGGCGTTTTGCCACCCGTTTTCCACCCGAACCCAACGGCTATTTGCATTATGGTCACGCCAAATCCATCTGTTTGAATTTTGGTCTGGCACGTGATTATGGTGGCCAGTGCCATATGCGTTTTGACGACACCAATCCGGAAAAAGAAGAACAGGAATATGTAGACGCTATCCTCGACGCCGTGCACTGGCTGGGTTTTGACTGGGGAGAACATCAATTTTTTGCTTCAGACTATTTTGATCGGCTTTATGCCCTCGCCGAATTTCTGATTCAACAGGGCATGGCCTACGTGGACAGTCAAACCGCTGAAGCCATGCGCGAACATCGTGGCACTCACCTCATTCCCGGCCAAAACAGCCCTTTCCGTGAGCGCAGCGTGGCCGACAACCTGGACTTATTTCGCCAAATGAAAGCCGGAGAATTCCCGGATGGCGCACATGTACTGCGCGCAAAAATTGACATGGCTTCGCCCAATTTCAACCTGCGCGACCCGGTTCTTTATCGCATTCGTCATGCTGAACACCACCGCACAGGTAATCTGTGGTGCATTTATCCCCTGTACGATTACACCCACTGCATTTCCGATGCGCTCGAACGCATCACTCACTCCATTTGCACTTTAGAGTTTGAAGACCATCGACCGCTGTATGATTGGATCCTCGACCAATTGGCGCCACAACTCGGCTGGCATCCGCAGCAAATTGAATTTGCACGACTTAATCTCACTTATGTGGTTCTGTCCAAACGCAAGCTCATCCAGCTGGTAGAAAGCCAGGCCGTAGACAGCTGGGATGACCCACGTCTGCCAACGCTGGTGGGCGCACGCCGGCGCGGTTTCACTGCTGCCGGATTTCAGCTGTTTACCGACCGTATCGGTGTCTCCAAAGCCGATTCCTGGATAGACATGAGCGTGCTGGAAGAATGTATGCGCGAGGATTTGAACCTGAGTGCCGAACGCCGCATTGCCGTGCTCAACCCGATCAAACTGATCCTCGACAATTATCCAGAAAACCTTCAGGAAGACTGCTTCGCCCCCAATCACCCACTCAAACCGGAACTGGGTAAACGGGCCATCCCATTATCAAAAGAACTGTGGATCGAGCGCGAAGATTATATGGAAACGCCCAGCAAAGGATTTTTCCGGCTGTATCCCGGCAACCGGGTTCGACTGCGGTATGCCTACGTGATTGAATGCACCTGCGCAGATTATGATGCAAACGGTCAATTGCTGACTGTACATGCCGAATACCTGCCCGACACCAAATCGGGCACACCAGGTTCAGACAGCGTCAAAGTCAAAGGCAACATCCACTGGCTGCCGGCAAAAAATGTCGAAGCGTGTGAAGTACGCCTGTATGATCGGCTGTTCAGCGTACCGCATCCGGGAACCGAACAGGATTTCATGCTCGACATCAACCCCCACTCGAAACAAATCATTCAAGCCTGGATAGAGCCCGCGCTGACAGGTGCCCAGGCTGAAGAACGCTTTCAATTTGAACGTCATGGCTATTTTGTAGCAGACCGGATTGACAGCCAGGTTGGCAAACCTGTTTTCAATCGCACGGTGGGATTAAAAGACACCTGGGGGAAAACCCATGCTTAATCGAAATAATGTGTTGAAGTGCATCACACCACGGCCGTTACCCTGTATGCCACCGATTACCCGCCCCTGGGGAGCAAAATGGATTTAATTTTATGGCGGCATGCGGATGCCGTTGATGGCGAACCCGATCTGTCGCGTGAACTGACGCCAAAGGGCCACCAACAGGCGAAAAAAATGGCGGAATGGCTCAAGCAACGCATCCCGAATAGCACCCGCATCCTGGTCAGTCCTGCCGCAAGGGCACAACAAACTGCTGCGGCTTTACAACGCAAATATCAAACGATAAACGCCCTGTCGCCCAATGCCGATGCCATGACACTGTTATTGACTGCCGGCTGGCCGGATGGCGGCAGCACGGTGTTATTAATCGGACACCAACCCAGCCTGGGTCAAGCGGCTATGCTGCTGCTGTCTGGACAAGAAGCAGAATTGTCCATAAAAAAGGGAGGCATCATCTGGATCAGCAATCGGGTCAGAAAGGCAACTCAACAACAGCATATCCTGCGTGCGGCACTGTCGTCAGAGATGATTTGACCCCCATGCATCCATGACTTACAAACGCCCCGAGTCAGTGCTGGTTGTGATTCACACCCCAACACTTGAAATTTTACTTTTGGAGCGGGCTGATCACCCCGGCTGGTGGCAATCTGTCACAGGCAGCCTGGAGAATGATGAAACGCCCGGTCAGGCTGCGCAACGAGAAGTTCAAGAGGAAACGGGTCTGATGGTGTCGCCGGCCCATTTACACGACTGGCAACAGATTAACCGCTATAAAATTTACAAAGAATTTCTTTACCGTTATGCACCAGGGGTAACACATAATACAGAACATGTTTTCAGCCTGCAGGTACCGGCAACACTCAAAATCATCATCGCGCCCCAGGAACACCTTCATTATTGCTGGATGACCGCGAACGAGGCCGCAGAACGCTGCTTTTCACCCAGCAACGCCGCAACCATCCGTCAATTGCAGAAAACCCATTTTGGACCTGCCTGATTTAATTCCGGTATCGTCCAAATTAATCTTGAAACAGCCATTGCTCCCGGATTTCACAGGCTCCCAGGTTCCAGCTACAACAGATTAAGTACTTTCCCATCTGTCTTCGCATCCTTCTGTACCAAATCAACCAGACAATTTAACAATGCCTGACTGGCCTCCCGGTTTTGTGGATCGGCGTGAACATGCTCATGCCAGTCCACGCTGTCTTGTAAATGGCGGGTCGCCAGGAATCGTGTCAAAGGACAATCCGCATAACTTTGCAGCTGCAAGGTCTTGTCATGAATTCTTTTCCAGTGATAGGCCAAAGCGCCAATCGACGTTTGAATCCGGTCAGGGATATAAGCCAGTTTAAAATTCTGCTGCCATACCAATAAATCCTGCGCCAACATAGGGTGCGCCAAACCATACCCCTGCCCATATGAGGCGCCCATCAGCGTAGCCGTTTCAATAAGATCGGCATTTTCCAGCCCCTCAATCACCACTTCGCAATCAAAATCCCGTCCCATTTGTACGATAATGCTCAGCAAACTGAGGGTTTGAATGGGGTGCAAATAAATTTTGGCAAGTAAACTCTGATCCATCTTGATGCTGGTAAACCGGGTTTGGGAGAGGCGCTGCAGGCTGCTAAAGCCGGACCCAAGATCATCCATGGACATGCCCACGCCCAACTGGCGCAATTGCATGAAATGCTCGTCCTGCGTCGTGTGTTCGATTCGGTCTGTTTCCAGCAATTCGAGCGTCAAACGTTGCGGTGCTATCCCATGGTGACGCAATGCTGTTTCCACCCATTGCACACAATGTCCATCAAGTAAAGTGCCGGGAGGCAGGTTAACAGAAACGCCCACCAGGACACCCTGTCCCTCTAAAGCAGTCAAGATACTCAAAGCCTGATCCAAACCCAGACGAAACAATTGATTCAATTCCACGCTACTCAACAAAGGCAGAAACACATTCGGCAAAACCACTTCGCCATCAGGCAGTTTCAATCGCGCCAAAGCTTCTACTTTGACCAGCGCACCGGTATGCAAATTCACGATGGGTTGCACCAGCATCAGCAACCCGCCGGAAAACAATTGCTTGCGGTACATTGCGACCGTTTCCTGCGGCAATGTCATCGTCAGCGGCTGGTTCGCCTGCCGCCACAGGGCGAACCAGCGCTGTTGTAATCCCAAAGTAAACTGGCGTGCCCAATGGGTAGAAAACTGATTCGGATAGCTGCCCTGGATCCCGAGTATGAAGCGGGTAATGCCATGCATGTCCACAACGGGTATCGTCACCATACTGCGTATCGACAAGGCGCGCAAACTTTCATGCCAGGGACTGGTTTTCTGATCCTCAGCAAACGCCTCTGAGGTCATGATATGTCTACTGCGCCAAGCCGTGGCCACCAAACCTTGTCCCGCCGCCTGATGCTCATCCAAAACTGGCGGTATCGCACGCACTGCTTCCCGGTATATTTCTGCGCCAGAACCGGCACTGGCTTCAACCATAAATACGCCTTGCACATCAGGACGCAGCACCTCGCATACGCGGACACCAGGCAGATCGGCAATGGCCTGCAATTCCATCTGCTGCAATTCCAGCCAGGGCAGGTTGCCTGGTGTACTTGTCCGCATCAACAGTTGTTGATAGGCTAACTGAGTGGCATCGCTGGCTTGCAATTCAATTTGGGTATCGTGCTGAATACGCGCATCAATCGTTTGAGCCAGGTAATAACGGTCTTGCGTGCGCAAAGGCACCGTCAGAAAGTGTTCATTCACCAGTTGGCGATACCGCGTACCGGCTTCCAGCAACGCGGCCCCATTGATACCAACCAGGCTGTGCACCACACCCAGATGCTGCGCCCGCGCGGTGATCATTTCACGCGTGGTCTGAGGATTCAACAAAAAACAAACATGTTCAAACTGATGTGTTTTCAGCGCCTGCATCTCCGTTTCAGACAGCGTCTTTAATATGTTTTGGGTTTGCGGACTCAGTTCGGCATAAAAACGTTCGACAAATTGGCTGGTGACACCATGGAGGTGGTCCTGCAGCTTATTCAACAAGTCAGTTGCCCCGGTGCCAAAAGGATCAAAAAGCTGCCCCTGTTTGGGCAATTCTTGTGGTGGTGCAGCGGCCATATTGCCCACACCGACTTGCCACCACTGTGTACGCTGGAGCTTGCGCAGTTTATTTTGGTACATCGCGGCATCAGCCTGGCGCAGCAGCGCATCGGCTTCTTGCGCGTCATGCGGAAATAAGGCCAAACCTATGGTCATCCCCACCATCACCTGCGCCCCGGAATCCAGGGTGAAAGGAGATTCTACTGATTGATGCAGACGGTTCATGCTCACGGCAATATCCGTCCCGATTTGCAAAGCATCAAGATCTTCCAGTACCACCACGAATTCATCGCCACCCAGGCGAGCAATGAAATCGGACTCGCGCACGTCTGTGCGCATTCGTTGCGCAAATTCCCGCAACAACTGATCGCCAGCTTCATGGCCATACTGGTCATTCACCGGTTTAAAATCATCGAGATCCAACAAACCCACTGCCAGCAGTTTATCGGCACGACGCATGCGTGCAAGGGCTTGCGGCAGATAATTTTCCAGCGCAAACCGGTTAGGCAAACCGGTCAATGAATCATGGCGTGCACGGTAGGCCTCTTCCGTTTGTAAGGTACTGAGCACGTGTTTGCGATCCAGTTCGTCCAGTCCATGGCCTAAAAAATCAGCCACGCGCCGGCACAGCTGTTGTGTTTCACTGTCAAATGCTTCGGCATGATCAGCCACAAAATCAATCACCGCCCACGGTTGGTCGCCACGCCAAACCGGGATCGCCAATGAAGACAACCAGCCTTGTGCACGCAAATAACTGTGCCAGGCAGCCATACGGGGGTCGGCAAGGTTGTCATGGTTATAGGCTATTTTGTGTTCTGCCCATGCCTGTGCCACCAGGGGCACATCGGTTAAAGTCAGATTGGTGAAGTGTTGCAAAGCGCTGGCACCTGCGCCCGCTTGCGCCAATACGCTGATCGCGCCTTGTGCATCCGGTTGGCTAATCCACACCGCATGGA
This sequence comes from Pseudomonadota bacterium, assembly GCA_021786845.1. Lineage (GTDB taxonomy): Bacteria > Pseudomonadota > Gammaproteobacteria > Burkholderiales > Sulfuriferulaceae > Sulfuriferula. The sequence goes on from JAJYMO010000067.1 coordinate 42,749, forward strand.
AAATATTATTCTGCGCGAGTTGAGTGCAGGTACTGGCCAGCATGTCAGCTTCGCCGCGCGATTGCAGCACCACATCACTTTGTGCCAGCAACGCCTGATACAACTGGCGTGTACGCTCCCGTGCCGTCACATCCTCTATCGTCCACACGGTCAGATTATCGTCTGCGCCCGACAACAGCGTACCCGACATGTCAACCAGCATCACCGTGCCATCCTGACGCATAAATTTCTGTGCGCTGACATGCGTGGAACCCTGCTCCCGCAATATGTCATGCTGCTCACCAAAACGCTCGAATTCTGCCGTACTCGTAAAAAACAGACGCGTGTCACGCCCGCGCAAATCCTCTGCTGAAGCATAGCCCAACATCTTGGCATAATAGGCATTGCAACCCTGTATCACGCGCCGGCGCAACAAGATAATTCCCACCACCGAGCTGTTAAGCAAAGCATTTTGCACAGACCGGATCGCCAGCATATCCAAACCGTGCGACACATCGTCGACCAAATTTTGAAGCGTGGCTTTCAACTCGTCATCGTACAGATTTTCTTCGCCGTAAAATAAACTCAGCAATCCCCATATCTTGCCTTCGCGGTGCACAGGCAAGCATGTCGTGGCGGTTAAACCCGCGACCGATGCGCGTTCGCGCCACAATGCCAAATAGGGCTCGGAATAGGATGCAGCGTAGATTGCCTGGTCTTCACGCCAGACACGCCCCATCCCGCCCTGGCCCTCTTTCAGCGCGGGATCAATGGAGATTTTCAAACCGTCCAGATAACCCACTGCGCCACTGGCTGCGGGGAAGTAAAATTGTCCTTGCGCATCAGGGCGAGCAAAACAAACCAGTTTGGCAGAGGTAAACTGAACAGCTAAATCACACAGCTGTTGTAAAAAACCGGATTCCTGGGTGGCATCCGCGATGGCTTGATTGGCCTCGGCCAGCAGCAAACGGAACGCACTCAAGCGTTCAATGCGCGCAGCATTGGCCTGCAATGTCATGTGCTGAAACACCCGCATCAAGGCCAAGCCCAAAAATTGCACCAGTTGCGCCAGCAATTTCTGAATTTCCACCGTAAAATCATTCAGCGCGTTGGCGTAAACCACCAGCACGGCTACCGGAGTCGCCTGTGTCGCCATGACAACGGGGAAGGCCATGGCGACATTTAACCCTGCCAATGCCGGGTGTGCTGCAATAATCAGCGAGCGCGCAGGGTTGCCATTCAAGTCTTCTGGACCGACAGGCCGGTTCTCGCGGAAGGCCCGGCTGGGTGGCATCGACGCATAGGGTTCATGCGTGCCGCTGCGCGAGAGCGTCAATTGCGCCAAAGCGTCACGCACATCTGCTTGTCCGGCACCGACTGCCACCACCTTAAGCCACTCGGTGTCATTCTCGGGCACCGCCACAAACGCACTCCGTAAAGACGTATCAGTCACAATGGCTTCCACCAGATGCTGATACATCGCCTGCGGCTCATCCAGACTCATCAGCGCTTGCTGAATACGTAAAACGGCAGATTGATATTGCTGCAAGTTGTGCAGTTGCACATCAAGTCGCTTGCGAGCGCTGATATCGTGCTGCACCCCCACGTAATGTGTAATCTGACCTGTTGGGTTAAAAACCGGACTGATGCTCAATCTGTTCCAGAAAGGTGTGCCATCGTGACGGTAATTAAGAATTTCGCCCTGGAAGCAGGTGCCGTTTTGCAGTGCAGCACGAATTGCTGCCTGAGTTTCCACGCTGGTTTCCGCACCTTGCAATTGACAGAATTTTTTACCCAGCAAATCGTCCAGCGTATAACCGGTAAGCCGGGTAAACTCTGCATTGACAAACACCGTTTTCCGATGGGCATCAGTGATCAATACCCCTTCTGACAAGGCATTCAGGGCGCTGGCTTGTGAACGCGCCGCTTCGTCAAGCGCATCGCGCACCCACACTTTGCCGATCGCTGCAGCAATGGTTTCCAACACGTCACACTGTTCGTCTGTAGGCATCCGGTGTACCCGGCTGGACAACGCGAACGTACCCATCACACGACCATGTGTATCTCGCACCGGCACCGACCAGCACGACATCATATTGAAATCAGCGGCGAGCAGCTTGAGTTGCTTCCATCGGGAATCGTTTAAGGTGTCCTCAACAAAAACGGGCTGATTTTGCACAATGACATTGCCGCAAGAACCTGATTCCAGGCCCGGCTGTAAATTGGCCAACCGGCGTTTCGCTTCGGCAGGAATGCTGGGCGCAGCATACACCTGCAACAAACCATTATCATCCAGGCACATGACAGAGGCCACTGTGTGTGGCAATATCTGCTCACCCAGCAGGCAGAATGCCTCAATCACCTTGCGCGCATCTCGCTCGGTAAAAAAAAATTCGTAAATACGGTGACGCAAATCAGTCAGCGTGTTGATGGGTGGTTTATCCAAAATAAGACACCTGATAGTCATTCTATTTGTAAAACTCAGGGCAAATACACGCGGTTACTGAGACATCATTTTCGCCTTGCCGGACTCTTTTGCATGATACATGCGTGTATCGGCCAAATTGACTAATTCCTGCCAGTCATGAACCGAATCTCGCGGCCATTGAGCAAGGCCACCGCTCCACGTCAGGGGCGTCCCGTCCGGGCGTTGCAAAATACGGCTGCGCGTGATATCAGTCAGCCGTTTTTCTGCCTGCTCCAGTGTGGCATAAGGCATGACAATGAGAAATTCTTCCCCCCCCCAACGGATCAACACATCCCCATCACGCACTGCCGATTGCAATTGATCAGCAACATGCAAAAGAATCGCGTCGCCCATCTCATGGCCATAGAGGTCGTTGATCATTTTAAAGTTATCCAAATCGATAAAAGCAAGGGTCAACGGAAATTTTTGCCTTTTGGCCTGGGCCAGCTGCAACTGTAAAAATTGTTCTCCACTGCGCCGATTGAGCAACCGGGTCAGCGGATCCACAGAGGATCGCTTGAACAAGCTTTTCATGAGCTGTAGCTGACTCAGGGAAGCCATGCTGCTTACCGCAGAAATCAACAAAAGCAACCAAAAAACAACGAGATCATTCAGGCCCGGCAGGATGCCATGCCCATGCACGAACTCGGAAATAAGGAACACAACCAGCATGGGCACGCTGAAAAGCATCGTTTCCAGTGCCACAAAAGGGAAAAGCGCCAAACCGGTGGCCAAAACGAAAGGAAGAAAAGTATAACCCGATGCCAGGGCCGTACCGAATGCATTCAGTTGTACCCCGGCAAGCAGCCAGCGGCTAAAAAGAAAAAAACTGGTGGGAACCGCCAAAAGGATGCCGACAGCGAGACGGGCGTTGCCCATTTTCGGACCACAACGACAAAAAATGGCCAAAAACGCAAACAGGATGGTCGCAACAATGCGGCCTCCCGCCAAAAAAAAAGCCACTTTCCCAGGGAAAACGCTAAAATCAATTGCCATCCACAACGGGGTCAGGACGGCAAAAACAGCCGCCATCATTCGTACCCGGGAAAGGATAAAACGCGCGCGGTAATGAGAAAACAACGCTGAATGCCGTGTACTGCTCAAAAAATCCCGTAATTCTCCCGGCCCAACAAAAAAGAATTGGCCCAATTGGATTTTAACGTATGCCAAAAAAGCCATCATGTGGAATTGCTCCATTTATGAATCAGCCAACCACAATTTTACGAACCCGGCATTCAGTATTGCGGGGATAACCATAATCAGGTCAATGTCATAGATTAACGCCCATGCGAAAGATTTATTCAGGAAGAAGTATGCCTCCTCATTCTCAGCCAGGTCATGTCAATTCCGACCCTCGCAGGAATGCGGCATTTTTCCTGCGCCGGGGAGCGCGCTTTGACGCCAGCAGTAAATTTTGCCAATGAAATTTGTGGTAAGTTTATCATAAGTCGACGGTCTTTTAACAAGCCTTCGATATCCTCGCGTAAAGGATCAAGCCTCATGCACACGCAGGACAATACCATCCTGTTTGGT
>JAJYMO010000095.1 GCA_021786845.1 Pseudomonadota bacterium
TGGCCAAGAATAACCGCATCAGCATCAAATTGTAAAACAATCCGTTTTTGATCTGGTTGCAAGCTGACTTGCGGATGAGTCAACGTCAAACTCACAATTTGTAAATAATTTTTTTCGACAGGAAATTTTTTGGCCAGCTGTTCTTGCATCTCTCCCGCTGTAAAGGTATAGCTTGACGGCAACAGAATCGCAGAGCATGCTGCCAGCAACATCATTCCCACAACCACGCTGAACCCACGCATCCAAAAAATCATTTTCATATCCCTGTGACAGGCTTAACCCACATCGCCGGACGAAGCCGCCACACGAAATAACCGAAAGAAATTTTCACTGCTGGCTTGCCCCAGTTCAGCAACTGTCAAGCCACGCAAATCCGCAATGGCTTGTGCAACATGCGTGACCCAAGCCGGTTGGTTCATCTGGCCGCGATGTGGCACCGGTGCCAAATAGGGCGAATCAGTTTCAATCAGCAACCTGTCCAGCGGCACGTTTCGCGCCACCTCTTTGATTGCCGCAGCGCTCTTAAAGGTAACAATACCTGAAAAAGAAATGTAAAAATTCAATGCCAGGGCAGCATCGGCCACAGCCTGATGCTCAGTAAAACAGTGCATGACACCACCGACCCGTTCGGCACCCTCTTCCTTTAAAATGCGCAACGTGTCCTCAGCAGCAGCACGGGTGTGTACAATCAACGGTTTGTTTAATTTAATGGCTGCACGGATATGGGTTCGAAATCGTTCACGCTGCCAATCCAGATTACCCTGCAGCCGATAATAATCCAATCCCGTTTCTCCGATTGCCACCACACGCGGGTGTTGCCCCAGACTTAACAAATCAGCCTCATTGACTTCTGGTACCAGTTCATAATCAGGGTGAACGCCAACTGAGGCAAAAAGGTGCGGATGGCGCTCGGCCAGGGACAATACGCGAGGAAAATCATGTAAATTTACGCTGATGCACAAGGCATGCATGACCTGAGCGGCGCGCATGGCAGCCAGAATCTCCGTCTCCCGCGCAGCCAGTTCAGGAAAATCCAAATGGCAATGTGAATCAATAAACATGGTAATCAGACCGTCTGACTGACTTGCGCGGTTTTGGAGGTTCCACGTAACAATTCCTCAATTTTAATCCGTGCGGCGATACCGTTCTCATTGTCATCAAATTGCACACCGATCCCCGGCGTCTTGCCCCCGTGACAACCGACAGACGTAATCCAGACCACTTTCCCTGAAACGGGCATCTTGTTCGGATCATCAAGTAAACTCAAAATCATGAATACCTCATCACCCAAATAATAAGGCTTGGTGGTAGGTAAAAATAAGCCCCCGCCGGTGATGAAATGCATATAGCCTGAAGCCAATGTCGATTTATCCTTAATCGTCAGTGACAACACGCCCGCACGAACTTTATTTTGAACTGTAGCCATCATTCAATTTACCCATATTAAAACAGATGGTGATAATCAATTAAAATATCTTCCAACACCAGTTGCAAGTTCAAAGGGTGCCCAACTGCACGACGCGCGCCCAACAATTTCTGCTGAAATTGCATCAACCTGTGCACACTGGTTCGATGACTCAAACCCTTAAGCACTTCCGCATAATCGGTATGATAACTGATTCCGCCCGTTAACTGCACATTGAGCAGATCATGCACCCATTGCTGCAGATAAATGAGCCAACGTAAATAAGCCGCGCTGTCCCATCGTGCATAACGCGCAGCCGTCGCCACAGCCGCATCACCCGGTTGACTCAAATCGGCAAGTAATTCGCGGCGGTTCTCCAGCAAATTGCTGTCAGCCATTTCCAAAGCCAATAACGGTGCGCCACCCGCCAAATTCAAACACAAACCGGCATCAACCACCCCTTGCGCTTGCAGCCATTGCCCGGCCACTGCGGTATCCGGCAAAGGCAGGCGCAACGCCTGACAACGACTACGTATTGTTGCGGGTAATTTTGCAGACTGGTGGCTAAGCAACACCAATAACGCGCCGGGTGGCGGCTCTTCCAATGTTTTAAGTAATGCATTCGCAGCCGCCAAATTCATGCCTTCAGCTGGATTGATCATCACAATACGCAAGCCTGCCCGGTGCGCGCCAATATGCAAAAAATCACACGCCTCACGAACTTGCGCAATACTGATACCCGTTTGGTTACGGCTATCGCTGGCGTTCTCGCCACTTTCGTTTGTCGCCTGATCAGGCTCAACCGCCAAAAAATCAGGATGATTCCCCGCACTCATCCAATGACAGGCCGCGCACACGCCGCAAGCCACACCTTCCCTGCGTTCACACAATAACGTCTGTATAAATGCCCTGGCCAGCGCACGTTTACCTAAACCTTTCGGCCCATGCAATAACAATGCATGCGGCAAATGGGGCCTCAATCCATGCAAGGTTCCAGCCAAATCAGCTTGCCAGGGGTAAGCGTGCATATCGGCTGAGCGCTCGTTCATTCACAAGCCTTGGCTGGCAACAAAGGTTGTAATAATTCACTTAATTCACAGCGAATAGCAGCAATGCTGCGGTCGGTACGCACCACACGAATACGCTGCGGTTCAGCGGCGGCGCGTTGCAAATACACAGTGCGCACCCGCTCAAAAAAATCACCCTGCTCACGCTCAAAACGGTCTGGCTGATGATGTGCCGTCAAACGCTGTTGCGCGACATCAACCTCTACATCGAACAGAAAAGTCAAATCAGGCTGTAAGCCTTGTTGCACCCACTGTTCCAACACAGCAAGACGGTGAGGTTGTATTCCGCGTCCACCACATTGGTATGCGTAACTTGCATCGGTAAATCGATCCGTCAGCACCCATTCACCACGTTGTAGCGCAGGACGAATGACTTGGGCCAGATGTTCGGCACGTGCGGCAAACATCAATAGCAATTCTGTGTCAGCGCTCATGGCGTCATTCAACAATAACTGACGCAATGTTTCGCCCAGCGGAGTGCCACCCGGTTCGCGGGTCGTGATAACAATTTGCCGGTGCGCACGCAAAACCTCTGCCAACCATTGCACATGGGTGGACTTTCCCGCACCATCTATTCCTTCGAAACTGATAAAGGGCATTTAAATTCTCATCAATGAATCAATGAATCAATGAATCAATGAACAGGTTCATTTTGGCGACACCTTGAGCCGTTTTTGATAACGGGCCACGGCGCGATTGTGGTCAGCGAGCCGTTGGGTAAAGCAATGGGTACCATTCCCTTTGGCCACAAAATACAAATCCTTACTGTTCGCCGGATGCAATGCAGCCTCAATAGAAGCCATACCAGGCATGGCAATTGGCGTCGGCGGTAAACCTGCGCGCGTGTAGGTATTGTAAAGCGTATCCGTCTGCAAATCACGTTTATGCAGATTACCATCAAATGTCGGCCCCAAACCGTAAATAACACAGGGATCGGTTTGCAGGCGCATTCCCAGGCGCAAACGGTTCAAAAATACAGCCGCAATCAAAGGGCGCTCGATTGGGTCACCGGTTTCCTTTTCAATGATCGAAGCCATCGTCAATGCCTGCTCGGGTGTCAGATAGGGCAATCCAGCTGCCCGCGTACGCCACGCCAGCGCCAGGCGCTGTTGCATGACACGATAAGCCCGTTTAAGTATGGATAAATCCGTACTTCCCGTGTTAATGTCATAGGTCGCAGGAAAAAACCACCCTTCCGCATGCGTATGCGGAATATTCAATGTCTTCAAAATTTCAGCCTCACTCATATCGCGAGAAGCATGATCTATCCAGGGATAAGCATCCAGCGCAGTACGCATCTGCGCGAATGTCCAACCTTCGACAAATCGGATTTGACGCGGCGTCACGTCGCCTTTGACCAATTTTCTCAATAACCGCAATGGCGTCAACGGTGAGGCCACCACATAAAATCCGGCCTTAATATGACCTGCTTGCCCAGTCATTTTGGCTAACAGCCGAAACTGCAACAGCGATAAACTGCCACGGGGTAAAGCATGTGCGGCTTGCATTTGCTCGCTCAATGCCAATAAGCCACTCCCCGCTTTCAAATCAAAAGCAACCGGTTCCGCAGGCAAATCCAGCGTTTTATGCCCATAATGGTACAAATCAATACCAAGCAGCATGAGCAATAACACGACAGCTGCCAAACTGAATTTAATCATTTTCCCGCTCCAGTTTCTCACGCAACGTATTCGCCAGCGGTCCGACACGCCATCGCGTGTTCGCCAATTCACTCACCGACCAGATGCCGATCACACTGTTACATAACATGACTTCATCCGCGGCCAACAAGGTGTCCAATGTCATGGGGCAAATTTCCATCTCCAAACCCAAAGCCGGTGCCAACGCCAAAATACGCGAACGTGTCACCCCTGCCACGCCACAACAATCCAGGCTGGGTGTCATCAATTTCCGCCCGCTGAGGGCAAATACATTGGTCATGGTGCCACACACCAGTAAACCATGCTGATCCAGCATCAAACCCTCTGCAATGGAAGCATCCTGCCATTCCGCTCTGGCCAGCACCTGCTCCAACCGGTTAAGGTGTTTAATTCCGGCCAAACGGGGTTGATGTGCCAGGCGCAACGCGCAGACCGTGATTTTTACCCCATGCTGGATATGCTGAGCCGGATAATCAGGCAAAGGGGTGTACATGGCAATCCGGGTGGGTATCGCCTCGTGCTGGGGAGCATAACCCCGCCGCCCCTCTCCACGCGTCACAATTAACTTGATGACGCCCTCTGATTCGTACTGCGTACTGCGCAGGATGTCCTGCATCAACAACATTTCATCGGGACAGACTATCCCTAAACCCGCACAGTCTGCCACCAGCTTTGCATAGTGCAGCGGCCACTGCTGCACTTTTTGATTGTGCAGGCGCATCGTACGAAATACACCGTCACCATAGGCCAGGCCACGGTCCAGGGCTGACACGCATTGCCCAGACTGACTGTCCGTTATGGCCATGTTTCAATGCCCAACGCACGCAACAATCCTTTGGCTTTCGCACGCGTTTCTGCCAATTCACGTTCCGGTTCCGAATCTGCAACGATCCCGGCACCTGCAGAAAAAGTCAACGACGAACCAGAAATCATCATGGAACGAATGAGGATATTCAGCAACATATCGCCGTCCAAATTTAAATAACCCATGCTACCTGTATAAGCGCCACGCGGACTGGATTCCAGTTCACGAATAATTTGCATGGTTCTGACTTTGGGGCACCCTGTAATTGTGCCACCCGGGAACAAAGCTCGCAACAACGCATACGGGCTGATATCCGGACGCAGCTGTCCACTGACGGTCGATTCGATGTGGTGGACATGCGCATAGGTACTTACCCCCATCAATTCATCAACCTGTACACTGCCTGGTTGGCACACCCGGCCCAAATCATTCCGCTCCAAATCAACAAGCATGACATGCTCAGCCCTTTCTTTGGGATGAGCACGCAAGGCTTCGCGTTGCAGTTTATCTTGGTGCTGATCGGCAACCCGGGCAAAAGTACCCGCAATGGGTCGTGTGCTGATGTGGTCGCCCGTTCGCCGAAACAAATACTCGGGTGAAGAACTGACGATGGCATGATCCAGTCCAAATTGTGCGATGCCGGAAAAAGGTGCGGGGTTATGCGCGCGCAAGGCGTGGTACACCGATTGGGGACCAACCTGTTCGGCCAGGTGTCCATGCCAGCGACGCGACAAATTGACCTGGAACGCATCTCCCGCACGAATATAGGTCTTGGCAGCCTTCACAGCAGCCAAATACAGTGCATCAGCTTCTTCAATCAAGCTATCGAGTTTCGCTGTGGGATAGCATGGGGGCTGAATTTGGGACAGATCCTGCTGCATGGTCAGCACATCTTCCGCCTGCTCAGCAAACAACCACGTCATGCCTTGCGTTCGGTCATGCAAGACAGCGGCTGGAATGCGCATCAAAACAGCCAACGGAAAGTCGCTGCCCGCCGCAGTTTGCGCCTGAACAGAGGGTTCAAATGCCTGTAAAAGCTCATAGGCAAGGTACATAAACCACCCGCCACGAAAGGGCAGGTGCGCCGCTTCAGCAGGCGTTGGGCGATGAATGGTTTGCCATTGTGAGTTTAAATATGCAAAAAATTGATCAGACTGCGCCCAACTGAAGTATTCAGCCTCCATCGGGCACGCCAGCAAAATATCCCAACCTTCAGCACCCGTGCTTTCCAGCAACACTGGGTAGCGTGCCGGATTGCTGGCATGTAACGCAAACAAATCCGGCCGCGCGGTCAATGCAACAACAGGCATAAAGAATCTACCGGGACAAGGAACGTACTGACTAAGGTATCAAATCCGTCGAAACACCAGGGTACCATTGGTGCCGCCAAAACCAAATGAATTCGATATGGCCACATCAATTTTCATGTCGCGGGCGACATTGGGGACATAATCCAGGTCACAGGCGTCATCGGCTTGCATCAGGTTAATCGTGGGGGGGGCAATCTGGTGGTGTATGCTCAACGCGGAAAAAACCGCTTCAACGCCACCCGCAGCACCCAATAAATGCCCCGTCATGGACTTGGTAGAACTGATTGCCACCCGGCGTGCATGGTCACCCAGCGCCGTTTTCAGCGCAGCGGTTTCAGCCATATCGCCCAAAGGGGTAGAAGTGCCATGCGCATTCACATAATCGACCTGGTCTGCATTGATGCCTGCGTTACGTAAAGCATTGCGCATACAACGCGCCGCACCTTCACCATTTTCAATCGGTGCCGTCATATGGTATGCATCACCACTCATACCAAAACCGACCACCTCGGCATAAATTCGGGCGCCGCGCGCTTTGGCATGTTCATACTCTTCAAGCACCATCACACCAGCACCTTCGCCCATCACAAAACCGTCCCGGTCTTTGTCCCAAGGCCGACTGGATGTCGCAGGATCGTCGTTACGTACCGACAAGGCACGTGCCGCTGAAAAACCGCCCATCCCCAAAGGACTGAGTGCAGATTCAGCGCCGCCCGCAATCATCACATCCACATCGCCGTATTCAATCATCCGTGCCGAATCACCAATCGCATGGGTGGCTGTAGCACAAGCCGTCACCATCGCCAGATTCGGCCCCTTCAGGCCATAGTGTATCGACAGATTGCCGGAAATCATGTTAATGATGGAAGCCGGAATGAAAAATGGTGAAATTTTGCGTGCACCACCTTCCAGATAAGTGCTGTGCGTGGCTTCAATCAGAGGCAAACCTCCAATTCCGGAACCAATACTGACACCGATACGCTCTGCATTTTGTTCAGTGACTTCCAAACCCGAATCCTGCATGGCTTCCATACCAGCAGCCATACCAAACTGGATGAACAAATCCATACGTCGCGCATCTTTAGGATTCAAAAATTTCGTCACATCGAAATTTTTTACTTCACCGGCAATTTGCGAGGCAAAGGGACTGGGATCAAAACGGGTAATCCGCGTAATCCCGGACACACCCGCCACGATATTGCGCCAAGTGGTTTCTGTGCCGATACCGACAGGAGAAACAACACCAAGCCCAGTAATCACTACTCTGCGTTTGGACAAAACAGCTCCACTTGAAGAATTGAATCAGAAGAAAAATTCGAAATTATTCCACGGCAAGATGAAACACAACAACCATAAAAAATTTCGATTCAGAATAAAACTTATTTAGCCTGATGACCATTGACATAATCAATAGCCTGTTGCACCGTCGTAATTTTTTCAGCTTCTTCATCCGGGATTTCACATTCAAACTCTTCTTCCAAAGCCATCACCAACTCCACTGTATCGAGGGAATCCGCACCCAGATCGCCAGCGAAAGAAGACTCAAGTTTGATATCCGCTTCATTCGCGCCCAATTGTTCAGCAACGATTTTTTTGACACGTTGTTCGATATTTTCCATATATGCAGCTCCAAAAGTATAAACAAAAATCTAAAAACCCGACCATTCTAACAAACTTACCCAAATTTTGCATAAATTCATAAGATGGCCACACAGAAACCCTCCAAACCAAATACCCACTGGAGAAAGCCGGGAGGGTTCAATCCCGGACTGAAAGCCCGGATATACCCCGCCTTAACGATGCGTCTGAATCAGATTTCATACTCGCCTTCTTGATGAGTGAGACCGATTTGACCCAAATCAGCCATCAGAATGCGGGATAATGACAAAACAAGTTGCAACATGTTTTTTTTGGTTGGGAAAAGCCTATGTTGGGAAAAGCCTATAGTAAACGATGGACGCCAAACATATCAAAAAATGATTGCTTGTGGCCGCCAGTGCTCGCGCAAGCTCGCAGCGCCGCCTGATAGACTGTTTGGGTTTAAGGCAACCGGTACAAATATCTGGATTGAGCACAATATATTTTCGATTTTGTCTGACTATAAGCGATCTTGCTGCCCGCATCAGAAACCAGTACCGGATGCGCGCCGGTCTCCCCCTGGTCAAAACGAACACCTGTCCAGTTCGTAACCGCCTGCGCCAATTTATCAGGTGTCACGTCGGTTTCTGCTGCCAAAAACAACAATCCACCCTGTTCGTCACCGACCAGGATGGCGTTAATTTGCACCTGCCACAAATAGGTTTGGGGGGTCTTAAACCACCAGGCCCCCCCTTGATGCTGATAAGGCGCGCCATACTCCGCACGCAGGTAACGATAAAAATAGCCCGGATCCAGCGCATCCAGACACAGCAAAGCATTGCCAATGGTATCGTTAAGCGTGGAAGACTGTGCCCAGGCCACCGGTGCGATCAGCCCTCCCAAAAAACCCAGGATTACAATTATTTTCCTGGCGGAAAGGTGACTTTGCAATAAAAGCGGCGCACGGCTCAACTTAAACACCCTGCCCGCTCTTGTGTCACTGAGTGGCGCCACAATTAGCGCCTGTGAAGATAACCACTGGCATACCCCAGGTTGATTGAACGTGAATGAACGATCGTTCACCGCCATGTACAGGCCACTCAAATTGTTAATGAAGGATTTAATTCTGATTAACGAGCTGATTGCAAAACCCCGGAAAAACCCCAAGTTTGTTCTAATACGCACCACTTTTGTGGTTTAAAAGTTGCGACAGTTAGCTCGTTTATCCTTTTCCCTTGCTGGTTTAAAACCCCGGCCTTCAGGCCGGCAGCGCCGAACCCCGCACTGACTAAATTTCACCTGCCTGAAGGCCGGTGGCCTCATTGCTCAAAAAACCCATTGTTTTTCTCCTTGCAAAATTCAGCAGTTAAGCGAATTTATTTGAGATAAAAAATCTGGAAATGGGCGGCCATTGCCAACAGGATGTAAGCGCTTAAAAAGTATCAACGCCCAGCGTGAATGTTATACAAAATCATGAATTAATGCAATGCTGGAATATGGTTCAATACGAATGATTACCGATGCTTCAAGCGGACCATGTGACATTGATACCGAAACTTGAGCAGATGATACATACATTGGAATGGTCACGCATTGAGCAGTTTATTCTGTCAGTCGCCAGATGGGCAGGTCATCCTGCACTGGATCACGAGATTTTGGCGCGTTTAACAAAGAATGCTTGCATCAAATGTAAGGCATAGGGCCGGGCGAGGTCGATATAGTCTCGATCCATGATGTAAAAACTGCCAGCAAATGCGCGCGGAGACAAGTCTTGATGTCGCGCAGACTTTCCCGGCAAGTCAGTTGTACAAGGGCCATGCACAGGAATTGGTCGAAATGGGAAAAAGTAAGTATTGGATAACGTGCAGGATATTGGCCACGCGACGCCGAAAGTTGTACAGTGGCAGATGATCCATCAATATGAGCGAACACCCGTTTCCCTGTATGCATTGAACCACCCCCGGATAAATCCAGTTGTTCCCAACACATTGAAATCGGTGACACCAGAAAATTTAATTAATTTTATTCAGCAAGTTAACTTATATTTCCCCGAAAATCTCCGGACAGCAGCGATCACACATATTGAGTCGCCTCCCGGCACTTGACCTAATAACCCGGCAACAAACAAGCGTCTTGCCGGTTTTTGCATAAAAGCCCCTGGCAGTTAATAACTGCCAGGGGCTTTTCAAGAAAAATAGGGTCAAGTCTTGCATTGCATTACAACAAGGTTAAGATGAACTAATGTGGCGTGGGCATTCTGCTTGGGCTTTTTGATAACGGAATGGCTGGCCGTGGTTTGGATGCGGCGGGGACTTGAATGCGTTAGCATATCAGTTGCACCCAGTTACTGTCGGGATATAAAAAACCGAAGTTGCGCGCTTGGCGGTAGCCTTT
>JAJYMO010000068.1 GCA_021786845.1 Pseudomonadota bacterium
AAACAGCAACTGGGGGCCGAATTGCAACGACATGATCACGCCCACGGCCGTAGCGTTGTGATGCGTCAGCTGGGTAAGCACCAGCCAATCCTGGGCAATGCGCTGCATCCATGTTCCCACATTGGACACCAACGCACCGGCAACCCATACCCGGTAGTTGAACCCGCTCAGCGAACTGAAAGCGCCCTTCACCTGAGCACTCACCAGTGCAGCATCTGCACGGCAGATCGACTCATGCGCGGGCACTGTCGAGCAGGTCGATGATTTCCCTGGTCGTGCCGGTTTCGCCCAGCCGCGGAAAGATTCGCGTGATGCTATTGAAATGCGCGTCCGGATTCCGATCGGTCATGGCGTCAATAGCAAAAGTGACGTTGAATCCAAGCTCGTACGCAGAACGAGCAGTTGACTCGACCCCGATGCTGGTGGATATCCCGGCAATCACAACCTGCGTGACGCCCAGCCCCTTCAGTTGCACATCGAGACCTGTGTTCGTGAAAGCGCCCCACGTCCGCTTGGTCAGCGTGAGATCCTCCGGCTGCCGGTTCAGCTCGACCGCCAGATTTTCCCCGCCCGCAGGAAATGCGCCCGGATTTCGCGGCTGTTCCGTGCGCCCCGGCGCCGCACCGGTTACATTCACGAGTACGACAGGCAAGGCGTGGCGGCGAAACGCTTCGGCCAACGCTGCGGCACGGCGTACCACCCCGGCAGCCGGGTGCACGGTAGGAAGCGCTATGATGCCTTGCTGCAAATCGATCACAAGCAAAGCCGTGTTGGGGTCGAGCGTGGTGATTGCCATACGTATTCCTTCTGGTTATGGGTCAATGAGGCGGTTGAGCAGCGCGACGACGCACACCAGTTGTTTTTGCTCCGGGGGCGCAACTTTGTGCGGATAGCGCGAAACAGCCAGTCCTCCCGCGCCGCCCGATGCGCCTGAATCCATGTACGGCTTTCAGCGGCCAGCGGGCAGATGGTTATTATACGGACATTTTTTTGCCCCGACAGGGTGCGGGGGGAAACTCAGGAATACCCATCTATTCAGTTGAACACGGTGCCGATATCACGAGATTACGCCCCATTTCCTTGGCGCGGTACAGCGCCGTGTCCGCAGCCTTGAGCAGCGCATTCACCGAACCAATGTGTTTATACTTCTCTGTCAAACCGATGCTGACAGTCAGATGAAACTGGTGTTCCGATGCCTGAACAGCATAACCGGCGATGACCAGTCGGATGCGTTCAGCCAGTTGCACCGCCTTCAGTGTGTCAGTATTGGGGGCAAGCACCAGAAACTCCTCACCGCCATAGCGAAAAACCATGTCTTGCATGCGTACCGTTGCAAGCAAAATACTGGCAATTTGTTTGAGCGCCTCATCACCGACTTCATGGCCACAGCTGTCATTGACGGCTTTAAAATGATCGATATCCAAAATCAGCAGCGAAAGCGGTTTCCCTCCGCGCTCGGCATCCGACCATGCCTGCGCGAGGCGTTGCATCGCGCAACGACGATTATTGAGACCGGTAAGCATATCAGTCAGAGAAGCTTCTTGCGCACGTTGATTCGCCAATGATAACTCTAAATATTGCTGACTAAGCACTTCCTGTGCCTGCCTGATCTGTTGCCGCTCATGGATCTCAAGCATACCGGCTTTAAGCCTTGCCCGCAGCAGACTGGCGTCGACCGGTTTAATGATAAAATTATCGGCACCGAGATCAAAAGCTTGCTGCAATATTTCGGGATGGTCAACGATGGGGGGCACACAGATGTATATGTAGAGGTATCGTCCCATATGGATATTGCGCAGCTTGCGGATCAAATCCATTCCATCCGTGTGCGACATCGCCAGACCGATGATCACCAGCTGCGGGGTACGTCGCAACACGCTTTCGAGCGCGAGTTTCCCGTTGTGGGCAACAGTGACTTGATGACCTGATTTTGTCAGGAGCTTTTCCAAAACCAGACATGTGGCGGGATCATCTTCAACCACCAACGCTTCAATGCTATTGAAAGCTTTGGCATGGTTTAATTCCGGATCGACTTCTGCCGATTGAGACTGCTTGTCCAAAGCAGAAAATGGCCTGACCTCAGGCACAGGCAACCTCAGCATTTTGCTCCATTTTTCCCATTCACTCAGCATTTGATCACCGAGTAACTTTAAATTTGTCTCATCAATATCCAGACTTTGCGCCAGCGTGGACAAGGCGATAAACCCTGTGGCACGCTCACTTTCGGATTGAAAACACAGCGCGGCCAATTGCTGGCTGAGTATCAGGCTGGTCAGCAGTCTGGCATTGCGGGAACCCTCTGCAAAGCGCGCCTGTTCCGGATTTTCGCAATACAACACGCTATCCGTAAACAACTTTGGCAATCCCCACTCACGCATCATGGCCACACCAATGTCGACATGGTTATAACCAAAGCTTTCATTCTCGCAGACGGCAAGTTGATCGGCATACATGCCACCCACCTCCAGCAGAATTTCATTGTAACGCTGCGCATTAAGGGTTGCCAAAGCCAATCGCCCTATATCCGCCAGCAGACCCAGCGTAAACATTTCTGCAGCAGGTGCCACCTGTGTATTGGAACTTATCAATTTGGCCGCGAGCGCAGTAGCCAGTGAACGCGACCAAAACAGATCAAAATTGAAGTTGGTGCAAAACCCGTTGCGGTACTCGGCGATCAATGAAAAACACACCACCACCTGCCTGACGGCTTGCAGACCGACCGACATTAACACATTAAGGGTCAAGCCAGCGGCTGGGCGTGCCCGATGACAAGCCGAGGAATTGGCCAGTTTTAAAATTCGCCCTGCCATGGCAGGATCAGTATGCAACACATCAATCAATTCCGACAGCGGCACATTTTTCTTCTGGCTGAGTTCGATATATTTGAGTGCAGCACCCTTTGGCGAAGGTAAATTGCCACTGCTTTTGATGTCACAAAATTGTGCCAGCGTTAACATGCCTTCTCCAGCGGTTATCTGTTTTTGCGTGTAGCGGTGTCTGTCGGACTTAAAAGCTAATCAGCTGCGATAATGACTGAACCAAGGTATATTTTACCGATTTTGCGGAACAATAGTGATCTATTACCCAAAAAAGCGATGGAATACACATGGATCAAGTTAATTTGCAGCCAATTATCTTTAAGCCCGCCAGACATTCAGGACAATTCATCGTGGCTTTTTCCAGACATCCCAGCTGGATCAAGAACAATTCTAATAAATTTAATCAAGATATTATTGATTAAATTTTTATTCATTTTCACGCCAGAACCTGAGCTGGCGATATTTCGACTACAGGTGTAAAATGCTCCCGGAGTGACCCAAGCCAGGAGAAATACAAGTGCTTCAATCCAAAAATAAAAAGACCCTGCTTATCGTGGATGACAGCCGGGTTTCACGCATGATGATTCGCTCCTTTGTGCTTGCCAAACACCCAGAATGGGTCATCCTCGAAGCCGTAAACGGAAACGACGCACTGGAAATAACCGGCCGGATCCCTCCCGATTTTTGCACCATGGACATCAATATGCCGGGAATTCCCGGTATTGATGCCGCAGAGCAAATGCTGAAAAAATGTCCGAATGTTCGCGTTGCCATCTTTTCAGCCAATATTCAGGAAAGTTTTCAGTCACGATCCGCCGCACTGGGCGCCCAGTTTGTTGCCAAACCGGTCACCGAAAAATCCGTTGAACAGGCACTCACCTTTTTCGAAAGTTAACCATGAGGCTTTTGTCGGAATTGCAGCGTGACTCACTCAGCGAAGTATTCAACATTGGCGCAGGAAGGGCGGCATCTTCTTTAAGCGAAATCGTTGGCGAAGAAATAAAACTGTCCGTGCCCTGCCTGCGGCTTTTACACCCGTCGGAAATCAATCTGGAATTTTTGTCGCTCAGCAACATGCGACTGGGTACAGTGAAACAACATTTCAGCGGGCCGTTCAGTGCTGATGCCATGTTGCTTTTTACCGAAGATCGCACCCTGGAGATCGTGCGCGACATGATGGGTTCCCAGATCAGTCTGGATGATCTGGCCGATTTCGAAGAGGAGGCCATGTGCGAATTGGGCAATATCATACTGAATGCCTGCCTTTCCGCCATGGCGGACATCCTTGAGTTTTCGCTGGAAAGCTCACTCCCTGTTTATTCCGTCAATTCTTCGGAAGTGATTCTGCAACAAATCATTGCCAGTGAAAAAGAATCCATCATACTGTTTCTTCATATCAATATGGAAATAGAAAGACGTCGTTCGCAAGGTTACCTGGTTTTTTTACTGAGCTCGGCATCACTTGAAACGGTGCTTGAACACATTGATCGTTTTCTCGCTGTGATTTGATAACAGAATTTCTATGAGCTTACCGTTTGAATTGAATTCAATTTGCTCCAAAATTTGGGATACCGTCAAATTCGGACTCATCCTGATTGATGAGAAGGGCGAAATACTTTTGTGGAATCAATGGATGGTGAAACACAGCGGCATCTCAGTTGATGCCGCAATAAATCGCCCCATCCAATCGTTATTTCATGAAGGCATCACACCATCGCCTTCCTTCAGGACGGCAATCAAAAACGCACTGTCCTACAAGTTACCCATCGTGCTCTCCGCCGCGTTGCATCAATCCCCCCTGCCGCTTTATGCCTCACCGGTCGCGGCGCATGAACAAAACCGCATGCATCAATCCATCACCATCTCGCCGATTAACTGGGACGAACATACACATCGCTTTCTGATCCAGATTGTAGATGCCAGCATACATGTCAAGCGCGAACGGGTGTTAAAATTACAATCGGATCAACTCAGCAAGGACGCCACCACGGACAGTTTGACCGGTGCACGCAATCGGCGCTACTTTGATGACCGGTATGAGGTTGAGTTTGGTCGCGCCCGACGACAAGGCACGCCCATTTCGCTGCTCATGCTGGATGTTGATTTCTTCAAGCAATACAATGACCTTTATGGCCACCAGGCGGGTGATGACGCACTGATTTTTATCGTCAACATTATCAAGGCGCAATTGCATCGCGCTACCGATATCGTCGTGCGCTATGGCGGAGAAGAATTTCTGATTATGTTACCGGATTGTACCGCAGAAGGCTGTATTCACCTTGCAGACAAGCTGCGCACTGCTGTTTTCGACCGGAAGATTCCCCATCAGGGGTCAGGTATCGCCAATTGCATTTCCATCAGCGTGGGCGTGGCCACCAAACTGCCTGAGACAGACTGCACTTCCGCCGACCTGCTACAAACTGCCGACACCGCGCTCTATGATGCAAAAAGGACAGGCCGGAACTGCGTTCAACATCGTGTGGCCGCGGTTTAGCGGACACCGTTCGCAAACCTGCCGGGCACAGGGTTTTCAGATAACCAGCAATAACACTTGCCCACCACAGAAAAAGGACAACGATCGCAGAGAAGCCCCTGCAATACACGAAAGTATCATCACTGATACAAAAAAATTAACCCTAAAATAATCCTGTTGTTACCGGATTAGATGCCTGAAACTTTCAGTCATTGACGGGGCAAATGATCAATGCGAGCTAAAGATTCACTGGAATCGTGCCGTATAACCAGTTATGCTGGGGTTCTACCCGGCATCACTGGTGGGAAATACACTGTGTTTAAACTGAAGAGGAAATAACCATGTCAACAATTAGCGCTGCAACACCGCAAACGAACCCCATACTTTCTTCCATCCATAATACGGTACGTTCACCCAGCGCCAAAGACGGGGACGGAGACCATGGCATCGAACCCGCCACCTCCGGTACCCCAAGCGCAGGCACAGCCATCATCCCGCCTGGTCAACCGGGTGCGATCATCAACACCAAAGCTTAAGTAGCGCACTGTCTTGCCAGTTTAGACCCCTGACGGGTCGACCTGGCAGGCGCACGGTCCCTGCTCTAAAGCAAAGGCTTGGGGCCCGTAAATGAATCACATGGACTTGTTATTCATTTACGAGCCCTTAAAGGTTCAATGAGGGGAGATCGCACCCCCTCTTTCATTCAACATCCGCCCTCAAAAAATCATGGCCTGATTACTTTATCTTCAATTCGGGTTATGATATTGCACATCAACCTGATTAAGGATCATGCGTGGCCCGCCCAGAAAAAATTCGCCTCGGTGAATTACTGCTTCAACAAAAATTGCTCTCCGAAACCCAGCTCCAACTCGCGCTCGAAGAACAAAAAAAATCCGGTCGCAAACTGGGCCGGTTTCTGGTTGAAAATGGTTTGGTCACCGAAGATCAAATTGCAGATGCGATTGCCAGGCAACTTGGCATTCCCTTTATTCACCTGAAAAATTACCACATCAAACCTGAGACCACCCGTTTGCTGACAGAAATGCAGGCGCGCCGGTTTCGTGCCATCGTGCTGGAAAATAAAGAAGATCAAATCTTCATCGGCATGGCGGACCCCACTGATCTGGTGGTTTATGATGAAATTTCACGCATCATTAAAAACAACATCGAACTGGCGGTCATTAACGAAACCGAGCTGCTGCAAACCATAGACCGCATCTATCGAAAAACCAATGAAATAAATGATCTGGCCAGCGAGTTGGGACAAGATCTGGGTGACAGCGGCATTGATTTTGCCAGCCTGAATACCCCGTCCGGCGCAGAAGACGCGCCGGTGGTGAAATTATTGCAATCAGTATTCGATGATGCCACGCAAGTGCATGCTTCCGACATACACATTGAGCCGCAGGCCGACGCCTTGCATATCCGGTTCCGTATTGACGGGGTGCTGAATTTGCAAACACGCGCCGACATTAAAATCGCCGCAGCGCTGGCTTTACGTTTAAAGCTGATGTCAGGTCTGGATATTTCTGAAAAACGCCTGCCGCAAGATGGGCGATTCTCGATCAAGGTGAAACAGCAACCCATTGATGTGCGGATATCCACCATGCCCACCCAATATGGCGAATCCGTGGTCATGCGCTTGCTCAATCAAAGCGGAAACACCCTTAATCTCAACGCCATCGGCATGTCGCCCGCCATGCTGGCGCGTTTTCGCAGCATCCTGCAGCGTCCCAACGGGCTCATTCTGGTGACCGGCCCCACCGGCAGCGGCAAAACCACGACCCTGTATGGCGCGCTGTCTGAACTCAACAGCCCCGGACGCAAAATTATCACGGTAGAAGACCCGGTGGAATACCGGCTGGCTGGCATTAACCAGGTGCAGGTCAACGAAAAAATTGGGCTCGATTTTGCCCGGGTACTGCGCTCCGCGTTGCGCCAGGACCCGGACGTGGTGCTGGTCGGCGAGATGCGCGACCAGGAAACCGCACAAATCGGTATGCGCGCGGCCATCACCGGGCATCTGGTCTTGTCCACCTTGCACACCAATGATGCCGCCAGCACACCCATCCGGCTGATGGACATGGGCGTGCCGCGATATATGGTCGCCACCTCCATTCAGGCTGTCGTGGCACAACGCCTGGTCCGTCTTGTCTGCGACAACTGTCACGAACCCTATACGCCCACGCCGACAGAACAGGTCTGGCTCGATAACCAGAGCCCCCAGAGCGGGGCAAGCAAGCACTACCAGAAAGGACGTGGTTGTGTATATTGCAACCAGACCGGTTTTCGTGGCCGTGTCGGTGTGTACGAAATGCTGGAGGTCACCAGCGCGGTTGCGGAGGCCGCCAGCCACGCCGACCCCGCGACATTTATCCGTGCCGCCGAAACGCAGATGGCGGGCAATACCCTGGCACGCCAGGCGGCCGATCTCGCCGCTGCAGGCAAAACCACCGTTTCCGAAGCCATGCGCGTCAGCAATCAATTTGATGATTAGGGCGATGCCCTGAAAACAAATTGCCAGGTGTTTTGGCACAAGCATTTTTTTAAAAATGCTTTGTAAGCAAATGATGATACGCAACAAATGCCTTGACAAATATTGCGAAAAATACATAATGGACACGCTGTTCGGTATCCAAAAACACCACGCTATGGGGTGTCCCAAAGGCCTCTCTACTAAATAAGGGCGCTACGGCGCCCTTCTGCATTTCCGGAGAAAATGATGCATAGAATTGCTGTATTTGTCGATGCCGGTTATTTTCTGCTGAAAGACCATGAAAATAAACAACGAAGCCTTCGGAAAGCCACCCGTCTGCTCGTCCACCCGATATTAAGCCGTCAAGCCAGGCAGCCCAAAACAGCCTGAACCATGCCATTTTTTGCTTATAAAGCCCGCAACGCCCGGGGCGAACTGGTCCAGGGCACGCTGGAAGGCAACGACAGCAGCAGCATTGCCGCATTGCTCATCAACACGGCCATGACGCCTATCGACATCAAACCAACTGGCGCGCCGAGCGTCAGTTTGACTGACAACTGGTGGCGCAGGCTGACCGAAGAGAAAGTCACGCAACTCGATGTGCAAATGTTCAGCCGTCAGCTCTATACCCTGCTCAAAGCCGGTGTGCCCATCATGCGCGGCCTGTCAGGGCTGCAAGAATCAGCCAGCAACAAAACATTTGCCCGTGTCATACAGGACCTGCGTGAATCACTGGATGCCGGACGCGAACTCTCCGCCGCCATGAGTCGCCATCCCAAGGTATTCTCACCGTTTTATTTGAGCATGATCCGTGTCGGTGAAATGACTGGCCGACTGGACAACATCTTCCTGCGCCTGTTCGATCACCTCGAATTTGAACGCGAAATGGGTAACCGGGTGCGTTCGGCGCTGCGTTACCCGATGTTTGTGGTGATCGCAATGGCCATCGCGATCACGGTCATCAACCTGTTTGTCATTCCTGCTTTCGCCAAAGTGTATGCCGGGTTTCACGCCAAACTGCCTGTGATGACCGAAATCCTCATCGACAGCTCCAGTTTCATGGTGCATTACTGGCTGCTATTGCTGGTGGGCCTGATCGGCAGCGGCGTGGCATTCAGGGCCTACATTGCCACCGCCAGCGGCCGCTATCGCTGGGACAAGCTGCGACTGCATTTTCCCATCGTCGGAAAAATCGTCATCAAAGGCACGCTCGCCCGTTTTGCCCGCAGTTTTGCGCTGTCCAGCAAGAGCGGCGTCCCGATCATACAAAGTCTGAGTGTCGTCGCACAAACCGTAGACAATGCCTACATTGCCAGCCGCATCGAACAAATGCGCAACGCCATCGAGCGTGGCGAAAGCATTTTGCGCGCATCGGCCGCCACCAACGTGTTTACGCCGGTGGTGCTGCAAATGATCGCCGTCGGTGAAGAGACCGGAGACCTGGATGGTCTGATGGAAGAAATCGCGGAAATGTATGAACGTGAGGTGGATTACGAACTGAAAACCCTGTCATCCCAAATCGAGCCGATCCTGATCCTCGGTCTGGGTGCGCTGGTATTGGTGTTGGCGCTGGGCGTGTTCTTGCCGATCTGGAACCTGGGTCAGGTTGCGTTGCATAAATAACCTGCAGGACAGCTCAGCGCTTGCCAACCAGTCGTGCGGCTTCGCTCATTGAGAGGGTGGTCATCAGTCGTCCCCCCTTGCCACATCGCAATCTATTCGCCATGTTGGTGTCTGTCGCACGACAGTCACCATTGTCTTGTGCGCAAGGGTTTTTAACCCGGATTGCTTTCCAGGTCTTTTCCTGTCGCTGGAACCCGCTCTGAACGGCGAACATGCAAAATCTCAACGACTTGCGTCACCCGATAGAACACCAGATAACTGCCGTTGGCCACTACCAGCCTTCTCACGCCAGGCGCAAACTCGTAGGCGGGTGCTTTGTATGGATGCTCGGATAACAGGGCAATTTCGGCACGAATGAGCCGAATCATTCCAAGCGCAAGCGATTGACCGCCCTCATCAAGGTAATGCTGTTTGATGTCCTGAATGTTCGCAACCGACAACGGCTGATAATTAACCCTCAAGGCTGGCCTCAAGCGCATTAAACAGTTCATCATGGCCAATCCACACAGTGGCGGGGTCATCAGCTTGTTTAATGGCGGCATCAAGCGATCGTTTGATGTCAGCAGCTTCTAATGCCTGGTGTAAAGCCAAAGCTCTGTCCGGTCTGGTTGGACGGCCAATATCCGCCTGTTCAGGTTGCCAGTTTTTGGTATTGACCGAAAACGCTCTAATCCCCAATTCTCTAAGCAGAAGCGTTGCTCTTTGCAGATCACGAAACTCACGCAATGCCGTGCTTCTCGACTTGGTCAGTACAGCTTCACCTCCTCTTGTTACAGCTTCCACATGAAACGATCCGCCTTGCGCCACCAATGAAACAGAAAGAATCCC
>JAJYMO010000080.1 GCA_021786845.1 Pseudomonadota bacterium
GTCAAACACGGCTTCATGCCTGCTGCCACCGCCGCCGCTTAACCGCTCACATCGCTCGCCGTTCTCCGCTCAGGCTTGCGACATGCCAGAATTTGTTACGTCCAGCGGGTGGTGTCTTTCACGCTAACACACCCTCCAAATAAAAAACGGGGCATGAGCCCCGTTTTTTATTTGCATCAAATTGCGACATCAACCCCAGGAACGGCCAGTTCGTGCATTACCCGTCCGGTTTCCGGTCGCTGGACGCGCAGTACGCTCATCTGAAGAACGTCGTGGAGCAACCTCCACATTACCATTCACCTCACGCTCATGCCCCGATGCACGGCCTTGACTTAAGCCCAATGATTGACCAGCAGAACGGTCCTGTCCCGCAGGGCGACCCTGGCCCCATGATTGACCACCTGAACGTTCCTGACCGGCAGGACGGCCTTGGCCCCAAGACTGCCCACCCGCCGTACGCTCTTGACCCGCAGGGCGACCTTGACCCCAAGACTGTCCACCTGCCGCACGCTCTTGACCGGCAGGCCGGCCCTGGCCCCAAGATTGCCCGCCTGAGCGTTCCTGCCCGGCAGGACGACCTTGACCCATCGTTTCGCCACCAGCACGTTCTTGATTGCCACGATTATCGCCATATGAACGCGCTTCACGTGGGGCACCAAAATCTCCCCCGCTGCGTTGCTCGCGTTGCTGACCATAACCCGAACGCGGCTGATCGTTGCGGCCATAACCACCACGGTGCTGACCACCTTCCGGGCGACCGCGTCCGCTTGGTGCACCACTACGCGGTTTAAATTTCGGCTCCAAACCTTCAATCACTTGCACAGGAATATTTTGTCCCGTGAATCGCTCAATGCGTTTCAATTGTAAAGCATCACGGGGACTGGCCAATGACACGGCGATACCATGAGCACCTGCACGGCCTGTGCGACCAATCCGGTGCACATAATCTTCAGGATTTTTTGGCAAATCATAGTTAATCACATGCGTAACACCTGGCACATCCAGGCCGCGTGCAGCCACATCAGTGGCCACCAGCAAACGCAAATTGCCGTGCCGCATTTGGGTAATCGTGCGTGTGCGCGCACTTTGATGCATATCACCGTGTAACGCAGCCACTTTATGCCCTGCTGCAGATAAATCATCGGCCAGGCTGTCTGCATCACGTTTCGTTGCTGTAAAAATAATCGCCTGATTGATATCAACATCATTAATCAAGTGTGTTAACACACGGTTTTTATGCATCAGGTCATCAACATAGTGCATATGCTGCGCAATGTTTTCGTGTTTCGCCTGCTGATGCGCAATTTCAATACGTTGCGGATTTTTAAGCAATTCAGTTGCCAAACGTGCAATATTGCCTTCAAACGTCGCCGAAAACATCACCGTCTGGCGTGTCGTTGGGGTGGCATTAGCAATCCGTTCCACATCCTCGAAGAAACCCATGTCCAACATGCGGTCAGCTTCGTCCAGCACCAACATTTCCAGACGAGAGAAATCAATACGACCACGATCCAAATGATCAATCAAACGACCTGGTGTGGCCACCAGAATGTCGTAAGGTTGCGACAGCATGCGATTTTGTACAGGGTAAGGCATACCACCCAACACGCTCACCACTTTCACGCGATGCAAGCCACTGCTGTATTTTTCCGCCGCAGCAGTCACTTGCAATGCCAATTCGCGGGTGGGCGTCAACACCAGAACACGTGGTCCACGTGCTTGCATAGAACTGGGCGTACACAATTTTTCCAGAGCGGGCAGAATAAATGCCGCAGTTTTTCCGGTACCCGTTTGAGCTGATGCGAGCACATCATGCCCTTTCAGTATCAACGGGATAGCAGACAATTGAATAGGTGTGGCTTCTGTATAACCCAAGTCGGCAACAGATTTAAGAATAGCGGGGTTTAAGCCCAAGCTTTCGAAAGACATACAATTTCCTTTTTTTTAAAAAACGCAAAGCAAAGCCGACCATAACAGGCTGTATAGTCACCTGAGTCGGCAAGAAACATCGTCGCCAACCAGGTTAAATTGCGTTTTCAAGAAAATTGCCGAAACGCGAAGGGTCAGGGATCGATGGTACATAACCCGGATATTTTTTCACACTATGCACGCAGAATAATTCGCGGGCAACTTGGAATAAGGATTCATCCGGGATAAACAGTCACACTGTATCAATTTGCATACATGGTGACCGCATGACATTTGGTGTTGTCGCGTTTAGAAACACAACGCAATCGTCCAAACCGCCAAAATGTAGGACGTATTATACGGTTATTTCAAAAAAACTCAAGTCAAATAACATGAAATTCAAATTATTTATTGACTATCTGCTGAATTTTGTCTGAGGTTTAATATTACTGACATGATTAACGTGCTAAAATCCCACGTTTTTTGCAATCCAACATCAACCAGGCGCGTACCCGTTACATTGACCCGTTACGCGCAGCACTAAAAAATTGATTGCGGATACCATTTTGATATAACGCAGTATTTACTCACGGAATAAACCATGTCTCGCCAACTCAGAAATATCGCCATCATTGCTCACGTTGACCACGGAAAAACCACCCTGGTTGATAAACTGTTACGACAATCAGGCACCTTCGCCGCGCACCAGGCTGTCAGCGAACGTGTGATGGACAGCAATGATCTTGAAAAAGAACGCGGCATCACGATTACCGCAAAAAATACCGCTTTGCAATACCGCGACCACCACATCAATGTCGTGGACACCCCAGGGCACGCCGATTTCGGTGGTGAAGTCGAGCGCGTGCTGTCCATGGTCGATGGCGTGCTGTTGCTGGTTGATGCCGTAGAAGGCCCCATGCCACAGACCCGCTTCGTCACCCGCAAAGCACTGGCACTTGGCCTGAAACCCATTGTCGTCATCAATAAAGTTGACCGTCCGGGTGCCCGTCCAGACTTTGTCATCAATGCCACGTTCGATTTGTTTGACAAACTCGGCGCCACCGAAGAACAGCTTGATTTTCCGGTGGTTTATGCCTCAGCACTGAATGGCTTTGCCAAGCTTGATCTCGCCGACACCAGCGACGATATGACCCCTCTGTTTGAAACCATCCTCAAACACGTCCCCGCCCCACAAGGCGATCCCGACGCGCCGCTGCAATTACAAATTTCTGCGCTGGATTATTCCAGCTTTGTGGGCCGGATTGGTGTGGGCCGCATCACAAATGGTCGCATCAAGTCCGGTCAGGCAGTGGGTGTGGCTGCAGGACTGGATGCCCCCGTTAAAGCGGGCCGGATCAACCAAATATTAGGCTTCAGGGGCCTCAACCGTGTGCTGCTCGACGAAGCGGAGGCGGGCGACATTGTGCTGATTAACGGTATCGAAGAAATCGGTATTGGCGTGACCATCTGCGACAAAGAAAACCCCCACCCGTTGCCCATGCTGAAAGTGGACGAACCCACTTTAACCATGAACTTTCAGGTCAATGACTCGCCTCTGGCTGGCACAGAGGGAAAATTTGTAACCAGCCGCCAGATACGTGATCGCCTTAACAAAGAACTGCTGACCAACGTGGCATTACGTGTCGAAGACACTGAAGACGCCGACACCTTTTTGGTCTCCGGGCGTGGTGAACTTCACCTCACTATCCTGCTGGAAAACATGCGTCGGGAAGGCTTTGAAATTGCCGTGTCCAAACCGCGTGTCGTGATCAAGGAAATCAACGGCGAAAAACAGGAACCCTATGAAGCGCTCACCGTTGACGTAGAAGAAACCAATCAAGGCAGCGTCATGGAGGAATTAGGCCGCCGTCGCGGCGACTTGCAGGACATGCAATCGGATGGACGTGGTCGTGTGCGTTTGGAATACCGCATCCCTGCACGCGGCTTAATCGGATTTCAGTCCGAATTTATGACCATGACCAAAGGGACGGGCATCATGGCGCACGTGTTTGACGAATATGGTCCCATGAAAGCCGACATGCCCAGCCGCAGGAATGGTGTGCTGATCTCCCAGGAACAGGGTGAAGCCGTGGCTTACGCATTGTGGAAACTGGAGGACCGTGGCCGCATGTTCGTCACCCCTGGCGACAAATTGTACGAAGGCATGATCATCGGCGTGCACAGCCGGGACAATGACTTGGTGGTCAACCCTGTTAAAGGCAAACAATTGACCAACGTTCGCGCCTCAGGTACCGACGAGGCCGTGCGCCTTACGCCTTCCGTGAAACTCACGCTGGAATCAGCGGTAGAATTTATTGAAGATGATGAATTGGTGGAGATTACCCCTCAATCCATTCGTTTGCGCAAGCGTTATCTGACGGAGAATGAACGCAAACGCAACCGTTGATTTACAGACATTTATTTTGCGGTCAATTCGTGTTATTTTATTGAGAGAATGAATCAGGCAGGCGTTGCACGATGCCCAAAGCATAATATCGTGTAACGGCCTCTAAAACCAGATTTTTAAATGGAGCATAAGCATGACTGTTGAACACACCCTATCGATTATTAAACCTGACGCGGTCGCAAAAAACGTAATCGGTAAAATTTACCAACGCTTTGAAGATGCCGGATTGCGTGTGATCGCTGCTCGCATGATGCACCTTTCACGTAAAGAAGCTGAAGGTTTTTATGCCGTGCACAGCGCTCGTCCTTTCTTTAAGGATCTGGTTGATTTTATGATTTCCGGCCCAGTGATGGTGCAAGCATTATGTGGGGACAATGCCGTGCAAGTTCATCGCGACTTGATGGGTGCCACAGATCCGAAAAAAGCTGCAGCGGGTACCATCCGTGCAGATTTTGCGGACAGCATTGATGCCAATGCGGTACATGGATCAGATTCGCAGGAAAATGCTGCAATTGAAATTGCTTATTTTTTCCCGGCGTTAAATGTCTATCCCCGTTAAATCGAAGTCCCGCGCACAGACATGACCATGCACAACCTACTTGATTATGACTTGAAAGGGCTGACTGATTATTTCGCTCAACTCGGCGAAAAGCCCTTTCGTGCCAAACAAGTAGCGCGGTGGATTCACCATTTTGGCGCCTCTGATTTTGCTGAAATGAGTGACCTCGCAAAATCTTTGCGTGAAAAACTGACGCACGAGGCAATCATCATTCCGCCAACATTGTTGACCGAACAATCCGCCAACGATGGCACCCGAAAATGGCTGCTTGATGCAGGGAGCAAAAACGGTGTCGAAACGGTCTACATCCCTGAAGACAAACGCGGTACGCTGTGCATTTCATCGCAAGTTGGTTGCGCCCTCGCCTGCACGTTTTGTTCAACAGGTCGTCAGGGGTTTAACCGCAACTTAACGACGGCCGAAATCATCGGGCAGTTATGGTGGGCGAATCGTGCCCTGGGACAAAAGCCCAATGCAGACCGGCTGATTACCAATGTGGTGATGATGGGTATGGGTGAACCACTGGCCAATTATGCCAATGTGGTGACTGCACTGCATTTAATGTTAGACGACCATGCTTATGGGCTTTCGCGTCGACGTGTTACCGTCAGCACTTCCGGCATGGTTCCCGCGATTGACCAGTTACGGGAAGATTGCCCCGTGGCTTTGGCCATTTCACTGCACGCACCCAATGACACACTGCGCGACGAACTGGTGCCCATCAATAAAAAGTACCCGCTCAACGTGTTGATGGCAGCTTGCCAGCGCTATCTTGAGAAAGCGCCTCGCGACTTTATTACCTTTGAATACATTATGCTTTCTGGCGTGAATGACCGGCCAGAACACGCCCAGCAGCTGATTGACCTGGTACGCGATGTACCCTGTAAGTTTAACTTGATCCCCTTTAATCCATTCCAAAATTCAGGGTATCAACGCTCCAGCTCCGAAGCCATCCATCGATTCCGAAGCACGCTTATGGCGGCGGGACATGTGGTCACCACCCGAAAAACAAGAGGGGATGACATCGATGCGGCATGCGGGCAATTGGCTGGCCGTGTACAGGACAAAACTCGTCGCACCACTCACCGTATGGAGCTTGCATGATGAAATGGTCAACCTTTGCATTCCTTGCCTGTCTGCTTTTTGGCGGCCTGAGCGACGCGCTCATTGCACAGGCCGCTTCTGGTCAGTTTACCCAAGTCTCCACAACAGACACGGGAACGGAAAGCACCGCGCAGACACGGGCACGTATCCATACAGAACTGGGTGCAGGCTATTACAGCCGCGGCCAATACAAAGTTGCGCTGGATGAATTGCAACAGGCTCTGAATGCCGATTCCAGTGATGCCCAGACCTATGGCATATTGGGTTTGGTTTATATGGCACTCCATGAAGACCAACCCGCAGAAAAAAATTTCCGGCGCGCGCTGGATCTGTCACCCAATCAACCTGAAATTCACAACAACTACGGCTGGTACTTGTGCAGCCGTCATCAATACGATGAAGCCATCAAACAATTCAACCTCGCCATCGCCAATCCCTTATACAGCTCCCCGCAAAGTGCGCTCACCAATGCGGGCTTGTGTTCAGTTCAGGCCGGACAAATCAAACAGGGACAAGCTTATCTGGAAAAATCACTCAGTCTTAACAGTGATCAGCCTCCAGCCCAAACCGAATTAGCGCAGCTGTACTACCAGGATGGGCGTTATACCGAAGCGAGCTCACTCATCAGCACGCTGATTGACAAGCAGGCTGATGCAAAACTTCTGTGGTTGGGATTGCGCATTGCGCGAAAAACAAACGATCACAATGCTGAATCTTCTGATGACTTGCTGTTACGCAATCAATTTCCCAATGCACCAGAGACAAAATTACTTTTGCAAGGGAAGTATGACTGATGGACGAAATAGCGCCTCCACAAGCAGACCACTCTATCGGATCTCGCCTCAGCCAAGCCAGAATACAAGCCGGCCTGAGCATCGGCGACATGTCTGAACGCATCAAATTCAGCGTTCACCAAATTGAAGCGCTGGAAAACAATGAATTTGAGCAGCTTGGTCTGAGCTTTAGCCGTGGTTTTTTACGCAGTTATGCGCGCGCGCTCGATCTTGACGCCAATACGCTTATTGGTGATTTACCGAACACAAATATTTCACAACCATCCAAATTAAACATTCATAACGAACAGATTGCGCTGAATCAACGCAACTCGCTCTGGAAAATGATTGCAGGGATGATCATCTTATTGATGATACTCATCGCGCCCTGGTTTGTTTATCGCTGGCTGTCACAAAGCGACGCCATGCCCGCCACCGGCCCAAAGCCAATACCTGCTACCGGCGTGCCTGCTCGACTTGCAACCCCGGTTCCCCAACCAAAAGCTGTCAGCGCAACGAATTCACATCCCGACAGCATTTCAGTGCCCCCTCCAATCACCGCCCCTTTGAATGTTAAAGCGGAGCCCAATGTGAATGCCAACACAGCGACGACAAGCGCTGAATCAAACACCGCTACGCCAAACACCACAACATCAATGGCTAACATTCCAAAATCCGCAATGCCGAATTTATCCGGTCCAAACCCCATTATCACCACGCAAGCAGCACCAAATTCTGCAGCGCTGGGGGCCACAACGCCTACCCTGCCGTTGCCTGCGTCACCCAATACAGGCAACACCACATCCTCGGCCACTACGGTACAACCCATACAAAACTTACAGTTACAATTTAACGGCGATGCCTGGGTAAGAATTCGTGATGGCCAACACCACATGCTCACGTCCCACCTGTATCAAGCCGGTCAACATGTCACATTTTCTGCCCCGGCCCCCTTGTCGTTAGTGATCGGAAACGCCGCACAGGTTTCCCTCACCGATAACGGCCAAGTCATTAATTTATTGACTTACACAAAAAACAAAGTTGCCATCCTGACATTAGGCACCGCAAAATAACAGACCACGCAACCATCATACGAATTGATGCCAAAATAAACCCTGTGTCGTACACATTGATTTAAAAAATCCAACACGCTAAAACCTATTAGACCAAATAAATGTTCAACATACCCATTACCCGTCATTTTACCCAAACCGTCATGGTAGGACACATCGCCGTAGGCGGAAATGCGCCCGTTGTCGTGCAATCCATGACCAATACCGATACGGCTGACATCAGCAGCACCACCGAACAAATTTATGACTTATGGCGCGCCGGCTCAGAATTGGTGCGGCTCACCGTCAACACCCTCGAAGCAGCCGAAGCGGTGCCTCATATTCGTGACGCACTGAATAAACGGGGTTGCAATGTACCTTTAATCGGGGATTTTCATTTTAATGGCCACAAATTACTGTCCAGTGTCCCTGCCTGCGCTGAAGCCCTTGCAAAATACCGGATCAATCCGGGTAACATTGGTCGCGCCAGTAAACGTGATGAGCAATTCGCCACCCTGATTGAAATAGCTTGTCGCTATCAAAAACCCATACGTATCGGGGTAAACTGGGGCAGCCTGGATCAGGAACACCTCGCTCGCATGATGGATGAAAATTCCCGCATGACAACACCGCGTGAAACAGAATGGGTGATGCGTGAAGCGCTGATCACTTCCGCACTGGAATCTGCCGAAAAAGCGGAACAACTGGGTTTGTCTCGCGACAAGATTATTTTGTCCTGCAAACTGTCCGGCGTACAGGATTTAATCAGTACCTATCAGGAATTGGCATCACGTTGCCATTACCCTTTGCACCTCGGCCTCACGGAAGCCGGCATGGGTTCCAAAGGCATTGTCGCTTCCACCGCTGCATTGGCCATTTTATTGCAACAAGGTATCGGTGACACCCTCCGCATTTCGCTTACGCCTGAACCGGGTGGAGACCGTAGCCGGGAAGTGATTGTCGCACAGGAAATATTACAAACCATGGGCATACGTTCGTTTACGCCCATGGTGATCGCTTGTCCAGGTTGTGGCCGTACCACCAGCACTGTGTTTCAACATCTGGCGCAAGACATTCAAAGTTATCTGCGTGAACAAATGCCGCATTGGCGCAAGTGCTATCCCGGGGTTGAAACCATGCGCGTCGCGGTAATGGGCTGCGTGGTCAATGGCCCCGGAGAATCCCGCCATGCCAACATTGGCATCAGTTTACCCGGTACAGGTGAAGTGCCTGTCGCGCCTGTTTATGTTGATGGTGTTAAAACGGTGACGCTGAAAGGCGAGCGCATCGCAGAAGAATTTCAGTGCATCGTGGACGATTATGTCAGCACCCATTACACCACGACGACATCCCTGCTCAATGGATCGCAGCACCCTGTTATTCCCTTGCATCCGGTTACCCAAACAAAACCCAGACAAACATGAGTACCCTTATTCAGGCAATACGCGGGATGAACGACATCCTGCCCGAAGACACACCACGCTGGCAACAACTTGAAGCCACCCTGCGTGATTGGTTAATGGCTTACGGTTATCAAGAAATCCGCACGCCCATTATCGAGCAAGCCAGCCTGTTTTCACGGGCCATCGGTGAAGTGACCGACATTGTCGAAAAAGAAATGTATGCGTTTACCGATGCGTTGAATGGCGAACAGCTGGCTTTGCGCCCGGAAGGTACCGCCGCGTGCGTCCGCGCTGTGGTACAGCACAATCTGTTGTACCAAAGTGCACGCAGGCTGTGGTACGCCGGACCGATGTTTCGCCACGAGCGCCCACAAAAGGGTCGTTACCGGCAATTTCACCAGGTCGGTATCGAATCATTGGGCTATGCCGAACCCGAAATGGACGCTGAACACATCGTGATGACCGCAGACTTGTGGCAGCGTTTAGGTTTATCCGGAATTGCCCTGGAGCTCAACACGCTGGGGGATAGCGAGGCGCGTGCGCGCCACCGTATTAAATTAATTGCCCACCTCGAATCCCATGTTGACCAACTGGATGAAGAAGCACACCGCCGGTTACACAGTAACCCACTGCGTATTCTCGACAGCAAAAACCCTGCTTTACAAGCCATCATTGAAGCTGCGCCCAAACTATATAATGAACTCGATGACCGCGCCCTGCAGCATTTTGATACCGTACAACGTATCCTGAAAGCGCATCACATTGATTTTCGTGTCAACCCACGTTTGGTCCGCGGCCTGGATTATTACAATTACACGGTATTTGAGTGGGTCAGCAATCAACTGGGCGCACAGGGTACGATTTGTGCTGGAGGTCGCTATGATGCGCTCATTGAGCAAATTGGCGGCAAGCCGGCGCCAGCCTGCGGCTACGCTATTGGCATCGA
Organism: Pseudomonadota bacterium; assembly: GCA_021786845.1. Taxonomy (GTDB): domain Bacteria; phylum Pseudomonadota; class Gammaproteobacteria; order Burkholderiales; family Sulfuriferulaceae; genus Sulfuriferula. The sequence goes on from JAJYMO010000080.1 coordinate 10,153, forward strand.
ACGGCTCCTTTCGCTACTGGAGTCTGGCGGCCATCCCGTTGCCAATGCCAGCATTGATGTGTACATTGTGCACCAGGGCAGCGAAGCTGAAACCTTTGCATGGCGTGTAGCACAACGCTTTCGTCAGGCAGGACTCAGCGTCATTCAGCACTGCGGCGCAAACAATTTTAAATCGCAAATGAAAAAAGCTGACGCCAGCGGTGCCCGATTTGCTTGTATCATCGGTGACCAGGAAGCAGCAATCCAGCAGATTACGCTCAAAGCACTTCGTACCACTGCGGCACAAATCCTGTGTCAACCCGAACAGGCTGTCACACTCATTATCAGTAAGGGCTTGTAAATGAATAACATGATACACACACTTAACCACGAAGAGCAGGAAGAACTTGACAAGCTGAAATCAATTTGGCAACGCTATGGCGGCCTCATGATTGCCGTTCTATTGCTCGCTGTGGGCACTGCCGCTGGTTTCCAATGGTGGCAGCAACACCAACTGCGCAAATCATCGCAGGCCGAAAGTCTGTACACTGCACTACAGGGAATGCAACAGTCCGGCCAAACCCAAGCAGTCGCCACTTTGGCTGACGCCTTGAGCACACGTTATCCTGACAGTGCCTACGCTGCTCGCGGACAACTGGCTGCCGGCTCCAGCGATGTGGTTGCGCACCAGATCGCCCCGGCAATCAAAGCATTTCAATGGGCCATTGATCACAGCAAAGAACCTGGTGTGCGCGACATCGCAAGCTTGCGTCTTGCCGGCTTACAGTTGGACCAACATCAAGCAGCACTTGCCCTGTCCTTACTCAATGCGCCACACGATGAGCAATACGCCAATCTGTTCGATGATTTAAAAGGCGATGCTTATGTGATGCTTAACCAGCGAGAACAAGCGCGTACGGCCTACCGGATTGCCCTGGAAAAGCTACCTGCCGACAGCGCTTATCACCAAATTGTCGAAATCAAACTCAATGCCATCGCCGGAGTTGCCAACAAATGAGTTTACGTCCCACCTTATTGTCCTTGCTGCTTGTTCTCACGCTGGGTGGCTGCGCCAGCCTCAACCCGATGCACTGGTTTAAAAAACCAACGCCGGCGGAAAAACCTGCTGAGCTCATCAAATTTCAACCTGCCATCACACTCAAGATGGCGTGGCACAACGAATTAGGCAACAAACAAAACCTGACCTTTAATCCTGTTGCGACCCTGGACGCGCTTTATGCCGCCACAGGTTCAAACAAACTCTACAAACTGGATCTGAAAACCGGCAAAATAATCTGGCAAATTTCCACAGGAAAGACCCCCCTGTCTGCAGCTGTCGGCGCATCGGAGGACAGTGAATTCACCGGCACGCTGAAAGGCAAACTGATTGCCTGGGACAACATGGGTAAACAACGCTGGGCCGCTCAACTCTCCAGCACGGTGATTGGACAACCGAAAGTCGCTGACGGAATTGTCGTTGCACGAACTGAAGATGGTGACATCTATGGTCTGGACAGTGCGACAGGCGCACAAAAATGGCGTTATTTGCATGTCCTGCCTGTGCTCACCCTGTACGCACAGCCCAGCGTCGTCATTTATAAAGGTGCTGTATTTGCAGGGTTTGCTGGTGGAAAACTGGTCGCGCTGGCATTGGATACCGGCAGTGTCGGCTGGGATGTTGATGTATCTGTACCCCATGGTGCAACAGAAATTGAACGAATTAACGATGTGACCAGCACACCCGTGGTGGACGATCATGAGACCTGCGCTGTCAATTATCAGGGACATTTGGCCTGTTTCGACGTACACAACGGCAAGTTGTTATGGGAAAAAGACATGTCCAGCACAGCAGGATTGACCATGGATGATGACAATATCTATGTCAGTGATACCCAGGGAAATGTCTTTGCTTATGAAAAAGAGCATGGCGTAAACCTGTGGAAACAAGCTTCATTACGCGACCGCCAACTGACTGCGCCCCGCCGTATTGGTGATTATGTCGTCGTGGGCGATTACCAGGGCTATGTCCATTTTATGTCCTTGAGTGACGGACATTTTGTGGCTCGCATGGCCACAGATGGCTCCGCCATCACTGCCCAACCCATCGAATACCATCACAGTGTGATTGTACAAACCGCCAAAGGCGGTGTGTTTCGCATTGACTTACCCTAAGCTTAAGGCCATTTAAAATAATGAAACCCACAGTTGTACTGGTCGGCCGACCGAATGTCGGCAAATCCACGCTTTTTAACCAGTTAACCAAAACCCGCAATGCGCTGGTGGCTGACATCCCGGGTTTAACCCGCGACCGTCACTTCGGGCATGGGAAAATCGGCCAAAAACCTTACCTGGTGGTCGATACGGGAGGATTGGAGCCCGTGGTAAAAGAGGGCATTATGCACGAAATGGCACGCCAGACCTTACAGGCCATTGACGAAGCCGATGTCATCCTGTTCATGGTAGATGCTCGCACCGGGTGTACCGCGCAAGACAAAATTATCGCGGATCGCTTACGACAAGCAGGGTGTCCAGTTCATTTAGTGGTCAACAAAGCCGAGGGTATGCTACGCGATGTTGCAAGCGCGGAATTTTATGAACTGGGACTGGGTACACCGGTTGCCATATCCGCCAGCCACAATGAAGGATTAAATGAACTGGTCGAGATTGCACTGGCTCATGTGCCTTTGGTGGAGGAACCGCCAGAAGACCGTCACCCAAAAATCGCCCTGATCGGGCGGCCTAATGTCGGAAAATCCACTTTAGTCAACAGCTTGCTTGGCGAAGAACGGGTGATTGCGTTTGACCAGCCTGGCACCACACGCGACAGCATTTATATTGATTTCGTGCGCAATGATCAACCCTATACCCTGATTGACACGGCGGGCGTGCGACGGCGCGGGAAGGTATTTGAAACCATAGAAAAATTTTCCGTCATCAAAACCTTACAAGCCATTTCCGATTCAAATGTCGTTGTTTTGGTGCTGGATGCACATTTGGACATTTCGGAACAGGATGCTCACCTGGCCGGATTCGTACTTGAATCCGGTCGTGCACTGGTCATCGCTGTCAACAAATGGGATGGCATGACCGATTACCAGCGTGATCACATCAAACGTGAAATCAGTCGCAAACTGCAATTTCTCGACTTTGCCCGCTTTCATTATATCTCTGCCCTGCATGGTATCGGACTCGATGCCCTCTTGCGCTCAGTGGATGAAGCCTACAAAGCCGCAATGGCCAAACTTTCCACCCCACAATTAACTCGCGTGCTGATCGATGCCGTCAGTGCTCACCAACCGCCCAAAATGGGGCCATTCCGACCAAAATTACGTTATGCCCATCAGGGTGGGATGAATCCGCCGCTTATCGTCATCCACGGCAATGCACTGGGTCAAATCGCCGACAGCTATCGTCGTTATTTGGAAGGTGTGTTTTTGCGCGCATTTAAACTGCATGGCACACCATTGCGCATCCAGTTCAATGTCAGCACCAATCCTTATGCCGACAAGAAAATTTTGCCCGATACCGTGTCTGAGGCCCGAGCCAAATTACGGCCACAAAATCGCAAACCTGCACCAAAATTTGCGTCAAAATTTGCGCCGAAACCTGCACTCAAACCAGTCACGAAAACCACCCGGAAATCAGGCTTTAAAGCGAGACCGAGTTCCAAATAACCATGATTGAATCAATATTCTGTACGAGAGGTTACGTTAAACACTGACAATATAAAGTGCATCTTCCGGACAGAACCATCCCGGCAATTTGGATGCTATCCGGTTTTCAACGGGCTGAGTATGCACTCAAAGCAGAATACTTCGCCCTGAATGATCCACCCCGTTCTGCACTGGAACAGCTTCTTGTAACACTTTGTTTAACGGCTGGCAATAACACGGAACAAACAGGGCAAGTATCAATCACACTGTTCATTAACGGAGGCATCATGAGCAAATTAGGTAATGTCAAAACTTGGGGTCAGTCCATTTGGCTGGACAACCTTTCACGCACCCTGATCCAGGAGGGGGATTTGGCGAAACTGGTGGCGGAAGATGGTATTTCCGGGGTGACGTCCAATCCGGCAATTTTTCGCAAAGCACTGGCTGAAAGCCCCTATTACCAGGCGGACATGTCCCGCCTGAAAAATGAATTAAGTGATGCAGAAGCGCGTTATGAGGCCTTGGTGATCCCGGATATTCAGGCCGCTTGCGATCTCCTCATGCCCACCTGGCAAGCCACCCAGGGCAATGACGGTTACGTCAGCCTTGAAGTATCACCAGCGTTGGCCAATGACACAGAAGGCACTGTTTTAGCTGCACGGCGCCTGCATGCTCGGGTAAACAAACCCAATGTACTGATTAAAATCCCCGCCACAGCAGCGGGGATTATTGCATTTGAACAAGTGATCAGTGAAGGCATCTCAGTCAACATTACTTTGCTATTTTCGTTGCGGCAAACTGACGCAGCCTTCGCTGCCTATGTACACGGCTTACAACAGCTGATGGCTCAAGGTGGGAAAGGGGATAAGGTCAAAGCAGTCGCGAGTTTGTTCTTGTCCCGGATTGACAGCCATGTTGACCCGCGTTTAGCCAAACTGGAAAGCAAAGCCGCATCGGCGCTACAAGGACATGCCGCGCTGGCTGTGGCCAAACTGGCCTATCAGCATTACAAAACGCTGTTTCATGGTGAGGAATTTGCCGAACTGGCGAACGCAGGTTGTCGTCCGCAGTATTTGTTGTGGGCCAGCACAGGCACCAAAAATTCAGCCTATTCGGATGTTCAGTATCTGGACAACCTCATTGGTCCAGAAACCATTAATACAGTACCGGATGCCACGCTGAATGCGTTTCGCGACCATGGGCATGTCGCCAGCACCGTTGATCAGCACCTTGAACTCGCCCATTCCGATTATCAAGCCATAGAATCTCTGGGCATCGACCTGAATCAAGCCGGCGAAACGTTACAGCAAGAAGGATTAGTGCTATTCGACGAGGCTTACCGGCAAATGATCGCAAGCTGTTAATCCAAATTATTCGGAAAACCTGTATGGGATACAAATTGGCGCAGCATACAGTGGGATATGCTGACTTCGGTTTACATTTTGTTTGACAAACAGGGGGGATGGGGGTATTTTTGCAAAATTCTGACCCGATGTTAATGAGTATTTGCCCAAGGACAGGATTTTTATCATAACAACGAATATTCTTCAGGAGAAACACGCAATGACAAATCAATTGAAACTTGCCGCAATATCTGGTGCATTGTTAACGGTACTGAGCAACTTCGCGTTGGCAGATACGCCAACCGCTCCAGCATTAATGTCCTCACAATGGGCAGCGCAAGCCTGCGATGCGTGGAATAAAACGCCGGAACTCACGACTGGTTTGGGGGGTAAATGGATGGGCAACAACCTGAATCGTGGTTATAAAATTATCCATATGTACCGCAGTGATTGCAGTGACAAATTCCAGGTTGAGCTACGCCTCGAACCTAAAGATGGCAAAGCCATCTGTACCTATGGTGGCAAGGTGGTTACCCAAAAACTGAATCCCTCAGCAGATTATTTAATGTATGCCACGACAGAACGCTGGCATCAAATGGGGGCAGGAGAATACGGCCCAATGAAAGCCATGATGTTTGGTCGTCTGGAGTTTGTGGGTCCAAAATGGGAAGCCATGACCGTAATGGGGCCATTTGCACAGTTTCTTTTGCTGGCAGGGAAAGTGCCTTCCAATGAGTCAGTTTGCCCAACCCAATAAATACCCCTCACTTTTTGCTTGATCCACGCAAGACATCTGTCAACCCGGATGTCTTGCATGCGGTTTTTCCCTGTTTTTTCCTCCCCGTTTCGGGTTACAATCTGACCTTTTCTGATCGAAATCAGATCACGGTCAACTGATGTTAATTCCTGTTTCTTTGCCACAACCTGGCCAACGACTGCAACAACCTGCATGGACTGGTTCTGCTGATGCACTGGCTTTGGCCGAACTCGCCAAACTGAAACATCCTTTGATTGTATTGGTAGAGCACACCACGGATGCGCGTCGTTTGCTGGATGAAATACGCTGGTTTGCTCCGCAACTGAACGTGCAATTTTTGCCTGATTGGGAAACCCTGCCCTACGATCAATTCTCTCCTCATCAAGATTTGATTTCTGAGCGACTGGCTACGCTGTATCTCATTTCCGCAGGCCAATGCGATGTCGCCATCGTGCCGTTGTCTAGCGCAATGGGGCGTTTGCCGCCGCGTGACTACCTCGGTGCCTATACTTTTTTTCTGCAACAAGGACAACATCTGGACGTTGAGGCCTTGCGCCAGCAATTGGTGTCCGCAGGTTATCAGGCAGTGAGCCAGGTGTTATCTCCCGGGGAATACAGTGTACGGGGGGGGCTGCTGGATTTATTCCCCATGGGCAGCGCACTGCCCTACCGAATTGATTTGTTTGACGACATGATTGACAGCTTACGCACTTTCGACGTGGATACCCAGCGCAGCGTCTATCCAGTCAACGAAATTCGGTTGTTGCCCGCCCGCGAATTTCCGCTTGACGAAGCGGGTATCGCACGCTTTCGCCAACAATTTCGTGAGACATTTGAAGGGGATCCCACGCGTCGCCAATTATATAAGGACGTCAGCAATGGCCTGGCGCCGGCGGGGATAGAATATTACCTGCCTTTGTTTTTTGAGCGCACCGCAGATCTGTTTGATTACCTGCCGCAAGATGCCCTGTTGTGTTTGCACGGGGATATCGAAGCTGCCGCGCAATCCTTTTGGCGTGATGCCCAAAGCCGTTACCGCACGCAAAACACGGACACCCAACGTCCTGTCTTGCCGCCCACCGATTTGTTTCTTCCTGTTGACGAGTTATTTGGCCGAATCAAGCCCTACGCACGCATCGACTTCCACGCGCAGTCTCCCGATAGTACCACAACACTGGCCTTGCCCAGTCTGGCTGTGGACAGACGTGCTGAAGACCCGCTGTACAAATTGCGTCAATTTTGTGCGCAATTTTCAGGTTCAGTATGGATACTGGCAGAAAGCCTGGGACGACGCGAAACCATTGCACAATATTTTTCTGAGCATGGCTTGCACGCCCAAGTGTGCGATGACTATGCTGCCTGCCTCAATCAATCCGCCGGCTTGCAAATCGCCGTATCCCCCCTGGCACAGGGTTTTATTTTAAATGGTGTTTCTCCGCTGGCACTGGTCACCGAGGCGGAGTTGTATGCGGGCACGGTACGCGTACGTCAACGTCAACGCACGCGCCCGAATCAACTGGATAACTTGCTGCGCGACCTGTCTGAAGTCAAGGCAGGCGATCCTGTGGTGCACATTGATCATGGCGTAGGCCGTTATCTGGGTTTGTGCAACATGGACCTGGGTGAAGGTGAACGAGAGTTTCTGTTACTGGAATATGCGGGAGGCGACAAACTGTATGTGCCTGTCGCGCAATTGCATTGTATTGGTCGCTACTCCGGTGTCGCCAGTGAATCGGTACATTTGTCCAAACTGGGCAGTGGGCAATGGGAAAAAGCCAAGCGGCGTGCCATGGAACAAGCACGGGATACCGCAGCCGAATTACTTGACCTGTATGCACGTCGCGCCGCAAGGGTAGGCCATGCCTTTTCCTTCAAGCAATCTGACTATGACGCATTTGTTGAAGGATTTGGCTTTGAAGAAACCCCGGATCAAACCACTGCCATTGAAGCCGTGATTCAAGATTTACGCTCCAACCGTCCCATGGACAGATTGGTCTGCGGGGATGTGGGGTTTGGTAAAACAGAAGTCGCTTTGCGCGCGGCCTTTATCGCGTTGATGGGAGGCAAGCAAGTGGTGGTGCTGGTACCCACTACTTTGCTGGCAGAACAACACACCCAAACTTTCATGGATCGCTTTGCGAACTGGCCTGTACGCATTGCCGAATTGTCGCGTTTTCGCAGTGCAAAAGAACAGGCGCAAAGTTTGAAGGAACTGGCTGAGGGCAAAGTGGATATCGTCATTGGCACCCATCGCCTGCTACAAAAGGACGTGGTTTTCAAACAGCTTGGCCTTGTGGTGATTGACGAGGAACACCGCTTCGGTGTGCGACAGAAAGAACAAATGAAACGCATGCGCGCCGAAGTGGATGTCCTCACACTGACTGCCACGCCGATACCGCGCACTTTGGGCATGGCTTTAGAAGGCATACGTGATTTTTCTACCATTGGCACACCACCACAAAAACGTTTGTCAATCAAAACCTTTGTTGCACCCTATTCGGCCAGCACCATCCGTGAGGCCGTATTGCGCGAACTCAAACGCGGAGGACAAATTTATTTCCTGCATAATTCGGTGCAAACCATCAACAACATGGAAAGTGTGCTGGCAGAGCTGCTGCCAGAAGCACGTATCCGCGTCGCACACGGGCAAATGCACGAACGCGAACTGGAACAGGTCATGCGCCTGTTCCACCAGCAACAGATCAATGTGCTGCTGTGTACCACCATCATTGAAACGGGGATCGACATTCCCACCGCCAACACCATCATCATCAATCGTGCAGACCATTTTGGTTTGGCGCAATTACACCAGTTACGCGGGCGTGTAGGCCGTTCACATCATCAGGCTTACGCCTATCTGTTGACACCGGACGACGAAGCGCTCACCCCGGCAGCAAAAAAACGGCTGGAAGCCTTGCAACTGATGGAAGATTTAGGCGCCGGTTTCCATTTGGCGATGCATGATCTGGAAATTCGCGGTGCAGGTGAAATTTTAGGCGAATCACAAAGCGGCAGCATGCAAGAAATTGGCTTTAATCTTTACAACGACATGCTTAACCATGCCGTGAATGCATTAAAGCGCGGCGAAATTCCCAATCTCGACCAGCCATTAGAAATCGTTACCGACATTAACTTGCATGCGCCCACCTTTTTGCCTGACAGCTACTGCGGCGATGTGCATGAGCGACTGGTATTGTATAAACGTCTGGCTAATTGCACAGATTTGGGTGTGCTGGATGAATTGCATGAGGAATTGGTCGATCGCTTTGGTTTATTGCCCGACCAGGGCGCTGCTTTGTTTGAAACACATCGCCTCAGACTCCTGGCGAAACCTCTGGGTGTGCTAAGACTGGATGCCACCAGTGAATCCATCACGGTGCAATTTGTGCCCAAACCGCCCATTGACCCCATGCATTTGATGAAACTGATACAGAACCATACCCATTACCAACTGGCCGGGCCGGACAAATTACGCATCAAATCAGCCCATGCCTCATGGCAGGAACGAGTCAAACAGGTGAAGCATTTATTTAAGGAGCTGGTTTAAAATGCGTACCCATTTAATCCTTCAGGGCCAATGCATCGATAACAATGCGCTCAATTATTTGGCAGAACTCAGTGGTGCGCAAGAAATCGAAACCCTGTCAAAATCAATAGGGTGTTTGCAAGACGTGCAACCCGAACAAGTGGCAAGCCACCAAACCGCACTCGCTGCCTTCTGCGCCGCACAACATCTGGATTATGGGCTCATCCCTGCGGAACGACGCATCAATCAATTCAAGCTGCTTGTCATGGACATGGATTCAACCCTGATCGCGATTGAATGTATTGATGAAATCGGCGACATGCTGGGCATTAAGCCGCAAATTTCCGCCATTACCGAAGCTGCCATGCGCGGTGAAATCGAATTCGCAGAAAGCCTGACTCGCCGCGTAGCTTTGCTGGCCGGTTTGGATGCCTTACTGCTGGAACAGGTGTATACCCAGCGCGTGCGATTGAATCCAGGTGCAGAACAACTCATCTCACACGCGTGCGCATCCGGCATCAAAACACTGCTGGTGTCCGGTGGTTTCACCTTCTTCACTGAACGCTTGCAAGCGCAACTGAATTTGGATTACAGCGCAGCCAATACGCTGGAAATTATCAATGGCAAACTCACCGGTCGCGTGCTAGGTACCATACTTGATGCGCAAGCCAAAGCGGATTGGCTCACTCGCACCGCAGGTGAATTAAATATCGCGCCCGAGCAAACCGTCGCCATAGGCGATGGCGCCAATGATTTACGTATGATGGCGCGAGCGGGTATTTCAGTGGCCTATCACGCTAAGCCTGTCGTACAACAACAAGCCACCTATGCATTGAATTTCAATGGCCTGGATGGCGTACTCGCTTTATTGGGTGATTATTTGGAAGTTTGAAACGGAAATAATCGTTTTGTCCGTATCCGGCATGACCTGCGGCGGCTGCGTCAACAGTGTACAACGGGTATTATTAATAAGCTTTGCCCGGCGTTGCAGAAGTCAGTGTGTCGCTGGACACCACAGAAGCAAAAATAAATTATGACCTGGCAAAGACCACCTGGGCGCTCATGATTGAAAAAATCAACAAGTCGGGATTTAAAGCCGTTTAAACCGCAACAACAAGACTTGAAATCGAGGGGTGGCAATTTGTTTGCCAGCCCCGTTAGCGAGGCTTGAGCATGACAACGACTCCACGCACCATAATAGTGCACGGAGTGAGTATGCTTCAGGATAATACCGGATATCATGAAGACATGACCGCCCACGGAATCGGCTCACATAGAAGGTGTATGGACCATTTCAACCCCCCCTTTCCCCGTGACCGCATGCTTTCTGACACGCTTACCGGCTCTGGATGCGTTATACAGACGGACTTAATGACGACTGCGCACTGGCGCAACGAAGGTAACGCTATCTGGCCCAATAATTGCTAATGGTACAAGACTTCAATACTCCGTTAACATAAAGGTTGCCAAACATGACTAACGCCACCACACTTCAAAATGATCTCTTCCTGCCTTATATGCGGGATGTGATTCGTAGCGAACAATCATTACGCGAACTTAATCTCATGTGGCGCATGATTGAATCTTCCGCAAGAATGAATTGCCTGGCAGAAACAAAACCGATCCTGCAAACCATGGCCGCGACACGAGCCGGATTTGACCGGTTGGAGCACGAACTGGTTTCAAGTCTGGTGCATGAAAAAGTCGCCAACGTGATGACTCAAATCGGCACCAAGGCACATTATGTCATTGATATCGTGGTACGTAATCTTTACGAACGGACTGCTGACATTGGGTTTCTTGCTACAGACCAGGCATTGTGCAAATTCGTTGCGGGCCTGCAGCGCGATCAGTCGGCCATCCATGCACGGCTATTGGCCTATCGCAGTAAATACACGGTGTACGATGAAATTATGCTGCTCGACAAAGAAGGCCATGTTTTGGTCCAGATCGACGAGCATTCTGAAGTTGAAAGCAGTGTTGACCCGCTGATTCAACAAACGCTGGAATCAAAAACCTATGTTGAAACTTTTCGGGCCACCGATTTGCGACCCGGCAAGCAAAAATCACTGATTTATTCGCAACGGATTTTACATCCAGAAACCCAAACTGTTGTGGGCATACTGTGTCTGTGCTTTGATTTTGAGAAAGAAATGCTCGGTATTTTTAATTCCCACCGAGACCCGGAAGAACGCTCAAACATGTTGCTACTCGATGGCGAGAACCGTGTCATTGCCAGCGCTGATACGATGTGGATACCGTTAGGCGTCGTTGTCCCAGTGAACCGCAGTGACAGCGCACGCTTAATGATGTTTGGAGGCCGCAAATACTTGATACAGACGTTTGTCGCCGAAGGCTATCAGCATTACATGGGGCCGCCGGGATGGCAGGGCCAGGTGATGACACCTGTTGACGTTGCCTTTCTGGACGATGGAGGGAAAACCTCATTGCCACTGAATACATCGATCACGGAAGGCTTGCTGTCGCACGCACAGACTTTTTCACCACCGCTTTATAAAATCATGCAGGCTGCGGAAACGATTCAGCGTGTGGTCTGGAACGGACAAGTCATGACGGCGGGACATAACGAAAATTTACTGCAATTAAAATCGATACTGGAACAGATCAGTGAAACCGGGAATCGCAGCAATGAACTTTTTTCACAATCGATCAGCAACTTGTATGAAACAGTGCTTGGCTCCAGTTTGCGCGGTGCAGAATTCATGTCGCATTTGCTGGTGGACCTGCTCGACCGCAATTTGTATGAGCGTTCCGACGATTGCCGGTGGTGGGCATTGACGCCGGTTCTGCGTGATACGTTGGCCGCAGCCTCATACACGAAGGAAATGATTCAGGAAATCTCAGGCATTCTGCTCTACATCAATAGCCTATATACCGTTTATACCCGGATTTTCGTTTATGACAGAACAGGACAAATCATTGCAAGCACCAATTCGGTGCACGCAGATGCAAGCGATGTCATTTCAAATTCATCAATTGACCCTCATACGCTTGAATCCGTCCTTTCCTTGCGCACGGAACAAGATTACCATGTGACGCCATTCATGCCGACTTCGTTATACAATAATGCGTCAACCTATGTGTATCACGCTGCAATTCGGCATCCGGATAATCTGCAGCGGATCGTTGGCGGTATAGGCATAGTATTTGATGCGACCCCGGAATTTTCTGCGATGCTGCATGGCGGCCTGAATGGAAAAAAGGACACCACGGCATTTTTTATCAATCGCGATGGACGCATCATTGCTACGACCGACCCATCCCGCGCAGTAGGTACCACTTTGAATATCCAGGCAACTGTGCTGGAACAGAAAAACGGCACCAGCACATCAAGTGTGGTGATTCATGACGGCCATTATGCAAGCATGGGGTGCACGGTATCCAGCGGGTATCGTGAATTTAAAGTCAGCGATGGTTATCAGGAAGATGTGATCGCCGTTGTACTCGAATCTTTTGGCGCAGTACGGGAACGCAACCCGATGGGAAATAAAAATTTACCTCCATTGATTTATCATGCCACCGGGACGACGAGGCATCAATTTGCAACATTTTTCATTGAACGGAATCTGTTTGCCATTCCCGCTGAATCGGTGCTTGAAGCCTTGCCAGCAGCAGAAATATTGCCCATATCTATGGGTAGCCACGCTGGGCGGGTTGGAATGCTTTCAGTCAAACATAAACATGGGGAAAGCCAATTGATTTGGGTCTTCGATTTGGGATACAGGATTCACGGTGCAACACCGGAAATCAGCACGGGTTGCCAGGTTGTTGTTGTCCAGCATGCACAAGGGGATATCATCGGTTTACTCGTTGATGAACTGCATGGTGTGCCTGAATTCAGTGATGAGCAAATCACCTCCACACCCTTCGTTAAAAATACTGGGGGCGCACTGGTGACAAAAGTAATTAAAGGTAATCACGGCAATTTATTGATTCAGGTACTGGATGTGGATTACCTCTACCACATGCTAAAAGCCGGCGAAATGCCCAGCGCCCCGGAATGGGGAATGGAAGAAGCCGCATAAAACGACGGCCCCAATTTAAACCGGCCCGCAAAGATGGGCAAAGCTGCTCAACACGGATTTTATATAAAATTTCTGATATGAAACAACATCGACAATGAGTTTTTGCTTTCAACCCAACACAAACCACTCTCAACATCCCCTTGATATGATCGAGTCCCTGGTAACCCGGGAAGGCACCCAAGTAAATGGGCAATACAATGGGCTGCGATTAACCAGCGCGTTTCAGCCAATATTCAGTATCCCTCATCGCAGACAAGTCGGATACGAGGGCTTGTTGCGGGCATTCAACCCTGACGGCACCGCCGTCTCGCCGCTCGAGGTATTTCATACCCCTCGCACCGAGTCTGATGCCATCTTGCTGGATCGGCTCTGCAGAAATTTGCATCTGCGTAATTTTATGACCATGGCAGAGGATACCCACTGGATTTTTATTAATATTAGCCCGCAAGTCATCGTGAACGGCAAGCATTATGGGGCATATTTTTCTGGGCTGCTTCAGCGCTATGGTATACCGCCCCATCGTGTGGTCATAGAAATTCTTGAAGGGGATATTCATGATGAAGATTTATTGGCAGACGCGGTGGATTACTACAAAAAATTGGGTTGTCTGATTGCCATTGATGATTTTGGTGCCGGACACTCCAATTTTGAACGGATTTGGCGCATAGGCCCCGATATTGTCAAACTGGATCGTTCAGTCATCACCCAGGCGGCCCAAAACCGGTCCGTCGCACGTGTCTTGCCGAATCTGGTAAATTTAATTCATGAGTCCGGAAGCCTGGCACTTATTGAGGGGGTTGAAACAGAAAATGAAGCCCTTGTTGCCATGAACTCAGGAAGTGATTTTGTTCAAGGTTTTTATTTTGGCAAGCCATCAGAGCAACTGATTCCGCTGGCCACCGAAAATCATCGCATTATTGAGCTTTGCGGAAAATTTAAAACTTACTCTGATGATCTGGAACACCGGCAGAAAAGTGAACTTGTGCAATATATGGAAACCTTCATGCGCTCTGCAGAGCTGGTACAGTCCGGTTTTCCCGTCGAACACGCTTGTGCAGGGTTTCTGGATCAGGAAAGGGCCGAGCGTTGTTTCCTCTTGAACAGGGACGGAATCCAGTCAGGCAAAAACATCGTGTCCCCTTCTCATGAAAAAAGAAAGGATCTCCGCTTTCTGCCCGTATCCAATGCGGAGGGTGGCAACTGGTCAAAACGCCATTATTTTCGGCATGCGTTGAACAACCACGGAGAAATTCAAACCACACAACCTTATCTTTCCGTCGTGGAAGCACACCTGTGCATCACACTATCCATTGCCATTCAGACCAACAATGACACCAGTGTACTTTGCTGCGATCTGAACTGGGAAGACACATGAGACCAGATAAGGAATGGTCGTCAACGCTGGTATACAGCTCGTTTACATCATCCCATGACCAATATGAGACGCTGGTTCATCTCCATGACAACATAAATCTTGTGTGTCATGACTGAAACTAAATTGCCAGCGCGCATAATCTGATTTACACCCTCTAAAAAACTGATATGATAAGAAAGTGATTGGGTGGAAGCGCAAAAAAATCGAATCAGGCCCAATTGCTGCATACTTTATTAATATGCTAAATTTTTTATATCACTTTTGGAGTAATTTCATGACTAAGATATCTTCATACAAAAAAATCTCCCTTCTTGCCGCCGCCATGCTTGGTGTTGCTCTGCTGGGTGGTTGCGCAACCACCGATGAAATGAACAAAGCCCAATCCAGTGCCGACCAGGCTGCCCAGAAGGCTGACCAGGCCAATGCTGCAGCTGCTGCAGCCAAGACCGAAGCCGACCAGGCCGCCCAGAAAGCTGACCAGGCCAATACCACTGCCGATCAAGCCAAATCTACAGCTGACTCGGCAAAAGCGGAAGCAGACAAAGCGATGCAGGAAGTGGACGCTCTGGCTGAGAAAATTGACCGCATGTTCAAGAAAACAATGCAGAAATAAGCTGGCGCTTCATGATGACGGGCGGGAATATAGCAATATCCCTGCCTGTCAGTTGGCCACAACAATCGAAAGAATGTCCCTTTGCTGTGGGTAACGTCGAATGATCTGACCGGATTTAACGGATGACCACCCTGGTGCCCACATGCACCCAGTTGGAAAGTGACTTGATCTCGCGATTGGTGATGGCCACGCACCCATCAGTCCAGTCAACAGACTGTTGGATTTGCAGGTTCCCGCTACCAAGCCCATGGATACCCAATTGCCCCCCGAGTGACGTATTCTGTGGAGGTATCCGGTGTTGACGGAAAGCATCCATGATCGCGTCAAACTCCTTTCCTGTGATGTCCCCATTGGCATAAGCACGAATAGCCAAGCCCGAAGAGGGATAATCAAAGCCGAAAAAAGTACCAAAACGGCTGTGGTAGTTAATCCATGCCACATGAAAGGTACCCAATGGTGTGGTGTCATCACCTTTATGGTGCACTTCTGCCGTGCCGCCGCTGCCAATGGCAATATTGCGGAAACGGGTAATAACGTGATCATCAGCAGAAAAAACGGTTAGAACGTCGTGTTGCGTGTCCACCAGAACCCAGGGCTGTTGACTTGCCGCGTAAGAAAATATGGGCGAACTCAGAATGACAAAAGCAAAAAGAGCATAAAAAATATATCTCAATAGAATCATATTCGAAGCAGTGATTAGCCAGGTTATCTGTATACATTCATCGCGGCACGAGGCCGAAGCGACGGCTCAAAATACCCATTCTGTGGTGAACGGGCAGCAATACCATGTGTCACAACGAATGTGCGATTCAATCCGCTACATTCTTAGCCTCATATTGTAAATTATTAAACAGGTGGTCAACTGCCTTTTTCAGGATCATGCGACAGTTATGAAACAAACACGTTCACAAATTTCCGCCAACACGGTGCCTCCCATATCGAGATTCCGGATCCTTTTACTGTTGCTCCTGGGTTGGTCCGCCTCCAGTTGGGGCGCAAGCTTCCCGCTCCCCGCCAACGGCAGCAACATCGTCGGACAAATACAGGTGGTCACCGCCGATGCCCACAACACCTTACTGGACATCGCCCGACATTATGACCTTGGCTACAATGAAATCACCGCCGCTAATCCCAAGGTTTCAATCTGGCTTCCCGGCGAGGGCACCCGAATTGTTGTACCCACCGAGTTCATTCTCCCTCCGCGTCCCTGGGCAGGCATTATCATCAATATTGCGCAGCGCCGACTGTACTATTTCCCCCGGCCAAAAGCACACGAACGAGCGATAGTGGTTACTTTCCCTATTGGTATTTCACGACCCAACTGGGCCACACCCTTGGGCAAGACGCGTATCATTGCCAAATTTAAAGACCCTTCCTGGATTGTACCCAAAGATATTTGGGAAGAACATCATAGCCAGGGTAACGCGAATTTTCCCAAGTATTTCCCCCCCGGACCGGACAACCCGATGGGAATGTTGGCACTGGAAACCGGTTTTCCGGAAATTTTCATTCATGGCACCAACCACCCATGGGGTGTCGGTATGCGTGTCAGCCATGGGTGTCTTCACCTATACCCGGAGAATGCCGCCTACCTGTTTCCAAGCGTTCCTGTAGGCACGCCGGTGCGCATCATCAACCAACCGTTTCTGGTAGGAGAACGCAACCATGCGCTCTACCTGAGTGTTTCCCGACCCGTGGCCGAACCGGGCATTCAGAAGAGTCTGCCGGACCGGGCCACGGAAGCGGTAATTCTCTATATGGTACAGTATGAAGGTCCCCTGCCAAAAGTAGACTGGAACAGGATAAAGCACATTGCCGAAACCCAAAATCTGATTCCCACGCCCATCAGCGCCGGGGCCCCAACTATCGAACAAATCATTGCCTCTATTGCGCCGGAGGAATACAAATATGCGCCCTATGGCATTGATGCCAACAGCGCGGCGGCACCCATGGCCACACCGCCCTGATCTCGTTGCTGTTTTCTGTGAGGTCGGATGATGTTGTTTAGATCCGCTTGCACTGCCACAGGACATGCCGGGCGTACGGGTAACCCCCAGCAATCTCGCCTTGTGTTGTTCCGTCCAGATTATCAAGCTCTTGCAAAAGCAATGGCTTGACGTTGCTGTGCTCATTCGAGTCGGACGCCAGTGATAAACTGCTAACCATAAACAGTCCAACACTAAGATTTCTCTTTTGGCTTTAAAGCCCGTAATTTGGTGTCGGAAAACATTTTGGGGTATCGGTGAGGGCTCTAACTCTGATACCCCCAGGAATACCCCAACAAATGGGAGCTGTCCATGATTGCCTGAGAGGGTTATAGACAACAGATTAAGTCACTATCTGTTTTTTAAATGTTTTTAAGACATCTGTAGACATGTTCTGGTGCCGGCAAGAGGAGTCGAACCCCTGACCTGATGATTACAAATCAACTGCTCTACCAACTGAGCTATGCCGGCGAAGGTGCGCATTATGCCATGATGTGCGCACAAGGTCAAAAAAAGATCAGGTTGTTTTTTTGATGCGCCCCCAACGCAACCAAATGCGCAAGCGACGACAGGCCTCTGCATCGACATTGTCGCGCAATAGCACGGCGACTACTCGCCGCCCTGCACACCTGAAATTGACTACGGTCAATGGTGCGGTAATCAGCGCCTCCTGTAAAGCGGCTTCATGCCATGCCCCGCGCCAGTGCAAACGGTATCCTTCACTGGCCGCCTCAATAGCCGTCAGTTGTAACGCTCGTTGTTTGCTGTCATGCCAAATGGCGCTACCAAGCAACATTCCTGCCCCCAAAATGCGCAGCCACCACAACTTGATGGCGATGACCCACGCCACACATGCCGTCCCATGCGCCAACCACAGGAAGATGCGCAAGCGCCGGGACACACCCACATTCACGCACAGCGAAATCACCAGCGGAATTGATGACAAAACTGAGTTAAACGTTCAGCGATTTCTGCCCGATCAAAGAAACGGTCTGCACGATTGAGCCGTGCCTCATCACGCTCATCAGCGCTGCCGCCAAAGCAAAAAATCGGCACATTCAACATCCATTCCCTGCGCACTTTGCTAATCGCTTCTTGCGGGTCGAAATCATCAGTCAAGCTATCGAGATCGAGGAAAATAAAACGATAGAGCAACAACTGATCAAAACTGCCCAGACTGTCCAGGTCTGTGGTGCAACGAAGCTGCCAGCCTTCGGGCAGGGTTTGCTGTACTGTATTTTGCAAGTCAACATCATGACTCATCAAAATCATTTTGTGTTGTAATCGCGCTGCGACAGTGGGTTCGGTGGTGGTCATGGGTCCAATCTCGAATTTGCATTATTTTTAATCAGAAAAACAGGCGGTCGCTATCACCTGTTCTGCGTACCGTTGAGCCAAATCTGCGGGCTGCCATTGCACTAAAACTTCAGCAACCTCTCCAGGTAACGCAGCACAGTTTTGCAAAGCAGTTTCCGGCAGATGCGGTACAGCGGACAGCCATACCCGCTCAAAATGTCCGTCACGGGTCAACACACGGACACACTGCCCGTCCCACATGCGCTCCGTCAAAAAACAGGCTGAACGCACTTTGATGCCATACGGCACCATTTTTTTCGTGCTGAATTCCTCGGGCACCAATTCTTCATGCCAACTGGCGCAGGCAGCACGTTCGTCATCGCGCAGCATTGCCTGTTCCCAACGCCAGCCAAACTGGCCGACCGCAGCACGACGGTACATCATGGACAGCCAATCCCAATCCGGCAGGCTGGCATGGTCTGCCCAGCAGGTGATATTTTGCCGTAATGCGGCTTGCAGCCACTCAGAAAACTCTTGTGAGGGTGAGGAGATCAAGCGCGCAAATTCATCAAACGGAAATTTCAGCAGAAAACTGCTGCCAACCAAACCGGCGTGCCCGATACTGGCCGCACCACTGCCAGCGAGTTTGCGCCCAGCCAACCACAAATCCTGTTCAACCTGATTGACGGCCAAAGCCTGTTCCTGATACACACGGACAATGGGGGCCAAAGCGTGCGCATACCAGTCCCTGGTGCGGAGAGGAAACCATTCGCGTGGAGCAACCAGCACCACACAGGCTTGCTGGCTATCCAGCCACACACCGCCGCCGCCCAAGGGCCGACGCAATACAGGCACATGCGGCGTAGCGACTAACTCAGCTTGCGCGGATTGATGCTGCCCCAAACAGAAATGCGCCGCTGGCCTGCCCCACACCACAACTGGGGTATCGCCGGGTTGCATACTGTCTGCAATGCCCGCGTAAGTGGCATGATAATGACTGGCTTCACAGATCCCCAGATCTACCCAGCGCGCCTTCAGCTGGCAGATGGCGCCTCTCCAGCTGAGGCCTGGCTTGCATCCTGTTTAAAAAATTTACCAAAATAAAAATCGCGTTGATTCAAGTTTTCCAGTTCATGTGCGCGCTGAGTCAAGCCGTCACGCATGATTTCCGCCAGGTATTGGCCCTGTTCTGCATCCACAATATGAATTTGCGTCAGCAACTCTTCGTCCGTTTCGATAAAACTGGCAGGCAGGCCATCCAAAGGCTGGACGTGCAGCAACCAGGCAAGGTTTTGGTTGTCTTCCGGGTCAAGCGGGCTCATGACAATTTTTCCCATCCAGGCCAAACGTGCCACCTGATTGAACTGACCAATACCAAATTTTTTGCCTTTTTTGTACTTGTTCAACTCATTTTTAATTGTGCCGACATCGGTCACTTTAATTGATTTCATGCGCTTAACCTCTTGTGAAAATCTACTCGCCACCAGTGCGATGCAAAATAACTTCCATAACGAAATGGGTGCCCAAATAGGCCAACAACAACATTACAAATCCTAACCATGTCCAGCGCACCGCCACCCGGCCGCGCCATCCCCACAATTTGCGTCCACTGAGCAACACGGCATACACCAACCAGGACAACACGGCAAAAACAGTTTTGTGATTCAACTCGACTGGCTTGTGAAAAAGCTGCTCCGAGAACAGCACGCCCGTCACCAAAGTCAAAGTCAGCAAGGCAAAACCTGCCCCAACCAGGCGGAACAATACATTTTCCAGAGTCAGCAGGGGAGGAAAATTCAGCCCAGCCTGTTGCGGATCGATATGGTGCAGGCGTTTCTCCACTACCGACATTAAAGAAGCGTGCAAGGCGGCGATGGTAAACAAACTATACGCCAGCAACGCAATCAATAAATGCAGGCGGAAAATGAGCATATTCGAATCGGCCACCAGGTGTTCAGCGGGCAGCAACCAGGAGAAACCAACCGCGAATGCAGCAATCAAAGCCAAAGGCGCGTGCAATGCTTCCATGCGCATATGGAAACTGGCCAACCAGTACACCACCACCGTCAATCCCACAACCATCGATGTGGCATTCCCTACCCCTAACTCCAGACCTTCCGGCGTAGAAACAGTGAGGCGCAACAGCAGCAAATGCAGCAATAACGGCAACAGCAATGCATAAGGTTCCCAAGCGGCAGCCTTCGCCACACCATGCCAGCGCGTGCGCCAGAAGTGCCATGCAACAAGAAGATACAAGACTCCGGTCAGAGGATAAAGCCAATCAATAGACATCTGAGGTAAAATGAGCGTCACAACAAAATCGAAGTGTACAACAACTTTACCCTAATTTGGGGGAACTGGACGTCTAATCATGCTAGAGAACCTCACCACGCGGCTGTCATCCGTCATCAAAACCCTGCGCGGACAAGCACGCCTGACCGAAACCAACATTCAGGATGCCTTGCGTGAAGTACGAATGGCGCTGCTTGAGGCCGATGTGGCCTTGCCCGTTGTCAAAGATTTTATCAACGATGTCAAACAACGCGCCATTGGCGCGGAAGTGCTGTCCAGCCTCTCCCCCGGGCAGGCGCTCATCGGTGTGGTCCATACCGAATTGACCCGCCTGATGGGCACGGAAACCAGCGACATCAATCTGGCCACCACCCCGCCAGCCATTATTCTGATGGTCGGCTTGCAAGGCTCCGGCAAAACCACCAGCACGGGCAAACTGGCGCTGCTGCTCAAAGAGCAGATGAAGAAAAAAGTGCTGCTTGTCAGTTGTGATATCTACCGACCAGCAGCCATCGAACAGCTCAAAACCCTGGCGGGACAGCTGGATGTGGAGTGGTTCCCATCGGATGCGTCACAACGTCCGGTTGACATTGCACTCGCCGCGCGTGAATGGGCCAAAACCCATTACCATGATGTGCTCATTGTAGACACTGCCGGACGCTTGGGTATCGATCAAATGATGATGGACGAAGTGCGCGCCCTGCATGACGCCATCAAACCGATAGAAACCCTGTTTACCGTCGATGCCATGCAGGGGCAAGACGCCGTCAACACTGCCCGCGCATTCAATGACACCCTGCCACTGACTGGCATTATCTTAACCAAACTGGACGGCGATTCGCGTGGTGGTGCAGCCCTGTCTGTGCGTCACATTACCGGCAAGCCGATTAAATTCGTCGGCGTAGGCGAAAAACTCAGCGGGCTTGAGCGTTTCCACCCCGAACGCATGGCCTCACGCATTCTGGGCATGGGAGATGTGCTGTCCCTCATTGAAGACGCGCAACGACACGTTGACCAGGATGAAGCTGCCCGTTTCGCTGACAAAATGCGCAAAGGGAAAGGCTTCGATCTCAATGATTTCAAATCACAAATACAGCAAATGCGCAAAATGGGCGGCATGGCGGCTTTAATGCAAAAATTACCGGGCACCGCTGGCATGACGCTGCCCGCAGGGGCAGATGAAAAAGCCGTTAACCGTGTGGAGGGCATCATCAATGCCATGACCCCACTGGAACGTCGCAAGCCCGAGATCCTCAAAGCCTCGCGCAAACGCCGCATTGCCGCAGGCTCGGGCGTCACCGTTCAGGAAGTCAACCGCCTGCTCACCCAATTTGAACAAGCACAAAAAATGATGAAAATGATGTCCAAAGGCGGCATGGCCAAGATGATGCGCGGCATGAAAGGCATGATGCCGGGGATGTAAGTGATGGAAGTGTACGTTTATTACCGGGTAAAAACCGGCGACCCGGGAACCACCACCCTGGTACGCGGCATTCAGGCGCGCCTGGCGCATCGCACGGGGATACAGGGCCAATTGCTCAAGCGTTGCGACGACCCCTTGACCTGGATGGAAATTTACAACGACGTCACCGACCTCAACATGCTCAAAAGTCAGTTACAACAGCTCACCGAAGAATTCGATCTCGCCCCGTTTCTGGATGGCGACCGCCATTTTGAGTGCTTTGTATGACACAGAAAAATGGCTATTTGCATTCTAAGGTTGGAAACCTGCCACCAACAACATTGCTAAATTTTTGTGCATGACGGGGTTGGCTAGCTCAGAATCCTGATGGCTCGTTACGTGCGATGGTGGTTATTAAATGAAAGTCGATCTGGCGCATTCCGGGAACCCGCATCCAGCCGGGGAATCGAAAACCCATCAATTTCAAATTATTAATTGAAATTTGAGGTGAGCAATGCTATTTTGGTTTTTGAATTATTAAATTTAGTTGAGATGAAAAAACTGGCCGGATTAACCCTGAGATCTAATGTGAATTCGCTTCTATGTTTGCTCGCGGGCAAGACGCCGTTTGTCGCCGGGCCTCACCTAAATATTTACCATGCCAACAACTTGCGCTTCCTCGCCCCGATGGGTGTGCGCCGCAGGGTAATCGTGCCGGAGTTGGCCAAGAAATGAGTATTACGTCACAACACGGCGAACGTTTCAATTTTTATAGCCATCTTCTTGGTACGGCGCTTGCAACGGGTGGCGCGGTCGTGCTTATCGTGCTGGCAGCGAGACAGGGCAATCCCTGGAAGATTGTGAGTTTCAGCATCTATGGCGCGACGCTGCTGTTGCTGTATTTATTTTCTACGCTGTATCACAGTTTGCACGGCAAAGCCAAAGATATTTTTCGCAAGCTGGATCATTACGCAATTTATCTGTTGATTGCCGGCACTTATACCCCCTTTACCCTGGTGACGCTGCATGGGGCTTGGGGATGGTCATTGTTTGGTGCAATCTGGGGGCTGGCGGCGCTGGGGATTGTGGTGGATTCATTATCATGGGGAAAACGCAGAATCCTTCCGGTGATGATTTATCTGGCTATGGGCTGGCTGGTCCTGCTTGCCCTGAAGCCATTGTTGAAAGCCTTACCGCCTGCCGGCTTTACATGGCTCCTCGCAGGAGGGGTATTTTATACGGTGGGTATTGTATTTTTCGCGCTGGATCAGCGAGTGAAGCATGGACACGGCATCTGGCATCTGTTCGTGTTAGCTGGCAGCGCCTGTCATTATTTCGCCATCCTTTTTTATGTGGCATGAAAGGGAAGCATGCAAAATCGTGGGAGGGAGGCAGCCAGGCAACCTTTTGGAGGTTCCATGGCGTTGCGGAACAAGATCATGCGCCTTGTCGGCCCTTTGCGGACTATGGCGATACACTAAAATGACTGTCGTCGCGACCTGCCGGAATGTCCGGTTCCAAACTTTTCAAACAATCACTTTTATGCCAATTTTATCTTTCAATACTCGCCATAATTAGTTTTGGTGCCTACTTGGGAGAGGCAACAGCAATTTTCTTCATCGCCAGGGCTGCGGGACTGAGTACACTGTCGTCGCGCCATGCAATATAAACGGTGCGCGATGGGGTAGGAGGAAGTATTTCAAGATAGACCAGACCTGGACGCTTAACCATTTTTGGGACCAGGCTCACTCCCATACCCGCCTTTACCAATGCCTGAACAGTGTCGATCTCCCCTGTTTCATGAACCACATGCGGGTGAACACCTGCTCGCGTCATTGCATCAAGTACAATTTTGCGGAATCCGTGACCCGATTTCATCAGAATCAACGGCTCATCGGACAGCGCTTTAAGCGCCAATTTTTTTTGGCTTGCAAATCGATGATCGGGAGGAACGACGATTAGCAGCGGCTCAGAGAATAGCACCTCGGATTGAAGCCCGTTACCTAGCCCGGCCTCGTCCAGGATTGCCAAGTCAACGTCGCTTTCCCGAAGCATGCGAGCCAATTGAGGTGAAGTCTCCTCACGGAGAATCACCTCTATTTCAGGATGAGCTTTACCGAACGCCTTTAAAAGTGGCGGCAACAGGTAGGCGCCAGTGGTTGGCAAACAACCCAGTGTCACGGATCCCCGAGTTAAACCTTTGAGTTGTTCAATCTCAAAGCGCCCACTTTCCAATTGGCGCAACGCCTCGGCAGCACGCCCCCGAAATAGTTCGCCGCTCTTGGTCAATCTGGCACCCTGCCTGTTGCGCTCGATTAGCGGTCCGCCGAGTTCGGATTCCAGCTTAGCGATTTGTGCGCTCAGGCTGGGCTGGCTAACATAGCAGGTTTTAGCCGCTACAGTAAATGAGCCACTCTGAGCCACGGCTAAAAAGTATCGCAATTGTCGTAATTCCATAAAGCACCTCAAATGCCAATGCGCTGTGCGCCAAGTCGTTATGCTTTGCTGCGTCAAGGCCAGGGGATACATAGGCATATCCTATGCATTGAATAGTTATTATATCTTTTACAAATAGTATTTTGTCATCTATTATTTGGCTTTATTCAATATTTAGGAGTTGATCATGGCGAAGGGTACGCTATACAACAAGGTCTGGGATGCGCATAGGGTGGCGCAGTTGCCCTCTGGTCAGATGCAGCTTTTCATCGGTTTGCACCTTTTGCACGAGGTCACTAGCCCACAGGCGTTTGATATGCTGCGCGAGCGGGGATTAAAAGTAGCTTATCCATCACGCACTTTTGCAACGATCGATCATATCGTGCCAACCGATGGTCAGGCCAGGCCATTTGCCGATGCTCAGGCCGAAGTGATGATGCAGGCGATTGAGCAGAACACAAAAGAATTTGGTGTGACTTTCTTTAACCGTGAGACAGGCCGCCAGGGAGTGGTACACATCATTGGACCTGAGTTGGGTCTGGTAAAGCCGGGTATGACCATCACCTGCGGCGATTCGCATACTTCAACACTTGGCGCATTCGGAACTTTGGCATTCGGAATTGGCACCAGCCAAGTCAGGGACGTATTGGCAACCCAATGTGTTGCTATAGATCCCATAAAAGTACGCAAAGTGGAAATCAGCGGCAAACTCAAATCAGGCGTGACGCCAAAAGATGTGTCTCTTTTCATTATTAACCGGTTAGGCGTCAAGGGTGGCATCGGCTATGCGTATGAATACTGCGGCGAAGTTTTCGACAACATGTCGATGGAAGGACGTATGACTGTCTGCAATATGGCTATCGAAGGAGGCGCAAGGATTGGCTATGTAAATCCCGATGACATGACCTTCGACTACCTGAAGAATCGCGAGTATTCGCCTAAAGGAAAGGCATGGGACAAAGCGCTCCACACATGGAAGAACTTTGCATCTGATAAAGATGCGGTTTATGACGACAGGGTTAAATTCGATGCAGCCGAGATCAAGCCTATGGTGACTTGGGGCGTGACACCCACACAAAGTGTGGCGATCTGCCAGTCATTGCCTGACACTGATGAAGTGGCTGATCCAGGCGAACGCAAAGTAATCGACATGGCCTACACCCACATGGGGTTTCACCCAGGACAAAAGATGACTGAGGTCAAAATCGACGTTGCCTTCATCGGTAGTTGCACCAATGGCCGTCTTTCTGACTTACGCGCAGCTGCAGAAATCGTAAAAGGTCGCAAGGTGGCAACGGGCGTCATGGCTTTGGTGGTTCCCGGCAGCATGCAAGTACGGGATCAGGCTATGAAAGAAGGGTTGGACAAGGTATTTATTTCAGCTGGCTTTGAATGGCGTGAGCCGGGATGTTCTATGTGCTTGGGCATGAATCCAGACAAATTAATTGGCAATCAAATCTCGGCGAGCTCGAGCAATCGTAACTTTATCGGCCGTCAGGGAAGTCCAGCAGGTCGTACTTTATTGATGTCTCCAGCAATGGTGGCAGCAGCTGCGATTAAGGGATACGTGACCGATGTACGTGAATTAATTTCTGAGGGGGTCTAAAATGAACTGCATAAAAGTGATTAAAGTAACCGGACGTGCCATACCAGTGATCGGCGACGACATCGACAATGACCGGATTATCCCGGCTCGTTACTTGAAGGAGATTACCTTCAGCAAGATGGGAAAGTATCCATTCTTTGATGAACGCTTCAATGCTGACGGATCGAGGAAAGATCACGTATTCAATGATGACCGATTTCAAGAGGCATCAATCTTGCTCACCAATGTCAATTTTGGCTGTGGTTCCAGTCGCGAGCATGCGCCACAAGCGCTGCATCGCTGGGGAATCAAAGCCATTGTGGCGGAAAGCTTCGCCGAGATCTTCGCGGGTAACTGTGCCATGCTTGGCATTCCTGCTGTCGTGGCAAGCAAAAGCGACGTCGCCAAACTTCAGGCCATAGCTGCTCAGGTTCCCAATATTGAGTTCTCGATTAACCTCAATGACCTGACCGTTACTGCTGGAAATACCATTGTATCTGTGGCCATGCATGCAAGCATCCGAAAAGCATTCGTAGAAGGCACTTGGGATTCGACCAGCATGATGCTCGAAAATGCTGACCAGGTGGAGAATGTCTCTGAGCGTCTGATTAACATGCTGGCTTGATTCAATTATTCTAAGGATAGCGCATGAAAAACGAGGCAGTCGCCTTGAACTTTGTAAAACAGACGCGGAATTGGCTAATTTATATTACGATTCCACATTACGGCGATGGAAAAAGAAGTTGGTGGCTGCAACAAAACCTTCGACGCTACCACCATCGAAGCACTGCCCCCGAAAGCGCCAGGCAATCACCTTGCCATTTACGGCTTGGTCAGCAAGGCATCAGTTATCCGCACCCCGCCGTTCGCACTTTAATCTGTGGGCACAGTGAGCGTTATATTTCAGAACTGGCTGAATGGTCATTTATTGTCCTCATCCACGGCCTTTTTCAGCATCTCGAAGATACCAGGAATGGCTGAAGTCACCCGGTTCCAGTTTGGGATAAGCGGCGTGGTCATTGGGTTTTCCATAAACACTTGCGCTGCAATCGCGATGGCTCGGGTAAAGGCTTCCACCGCCATGGCCTCTATATGCCTGTCAAATTTGAGTCCATTGATTGCAGCATCCGCTTCGAATTTCATGATCGTATCTTCTGCCTGCCGCGAGTAAGTGACGAGCAAGGATTTGAATAGACCATCTGAAAATACCACGCCTTCCGATGCAAGGGTTCGAAAGATGGATTTGCAAATATCCACCGTCATTTTCATCAAGCCCTTGTTTGCATCATCGGCAGAAAGCACTTGATGTTTGTGATCATAGTTCGTGGCGATATCCACCTGACAAACCCGTCGCGGCGAATAGTTGCGATGCACTTCGGCAAGGGAACCAACCTCCAGCCCCCAGTCCCACGGAATTCTGTTCACCCGTGCCAAGTCAGTAATCATGCAGAATTCACCTGCGAGAGGGTAGCGAAAACTGTCGACAAATGCGAGAAAATCATGCTGCCCGACAAGCTGCTGAAGAGACCTGACCAGCGGTGTCATCAATAACCGGGTAACGCGCCCGTTCATTTTATCGGATACGCGGCTGTAGTACCCTTTACAAAACACATAGTCCAGATTGGGATTCGCCACCGGGTAACACAACCTGGCGAGCAATTCGCGGTTATAGGTGACGATGTCGCAATCATGCAGGGCAATAACGTCGGAACGTCCATGTGCGAGTACATAGCCGTAGGCCAACCATACCGAGCGCCCCTTGCCGCGCTCGCCCACATTGAATCCGTTGCGGGTGAAAGTTTCATATATTTCGCTTATTCTCTTACCGTCATTGTGGATGATCTTGATTTCCGTCGATATCGGTGACATAAATTCGCGCACCCGCTGAAAATCTTTCTCCGAGGCTTTGTCCAGGATAAGTATGATTTCATTCAAATACTTTACCTTGGCAAGCTCCTGCACTATTCTCCCCATCGCAGGGCCTTCGAATTCGGAATACAGGGCAGGTAAAACCAGGGCGATAGGCCTGGTCTTGGCGAATTCGTGAAGCTCCGATTCCAGCCGCTCCAGGGAAGGTTTGCCGAGCTGATGCAACGTCGTGATGATTCCGGTCTGGTAAAAATCAGTCATGGCGAGCCCTTGGCTTAAATGTGTTCAATCTCATCTTTAGGGTGTTCGTCCCCATTTTTTGTAATCTCTTTTTCAATTATTCGCCTGGCTGTATCAATGCCGCCCACGCCGAAAGCGATAGCAAGAGCGATCACGATTCCACCAAAAATAATGGAGAAGGCAGCAAACACGATACTGGGGGCGATCTGAAGTTGTTCCATAACCATTGACAGGATCAGCACGATGAGCAAAGTTTGTATCGCTTCGGCCAGGAGCTTGGCGGAGTGAAAGCCGCTGTTTGCCGCTGCGATCAACACCGCGCGGTTGGCAAACCCAGACAGCATATAGCCGATAATCAGGATCATGGCTGCCGAGAGGATACGCGGTATATAACTGAAAAATTGCACCACCAGATGGTCAATTGCCGGTATCTGGAGGGCACTCAGGCCACTCATCAAAGTAATGATGACCAGCAGTGAATACACGAGCGTACCTAACATCGCAGAAGGCTTGCTCCACAGGTCACCCTTGCGCATAAGCCTGGTAAAACCCTTGCGGTCAGACCAAGCGTCGAAATTAACTGCGGCCAGGAATTTTGCGAGCAAGTGTTTGATGATGAGCGCCAGAATGATGCCGACCAGCAGGATCACCAGCATGGCCAAAAAGTTGGGCACAAACAGCTTGAACTTCATGAGCAATCCCGTCAGCGGATCGAGTATCAGATTGAGAAAATTTTCCATAGCATACCTCCTTGTGGTTATTTCCAGCTTGTTGCCAGATAGTCCTTGCGGCTTTCAAATTCCATGCAAAGTTTTTCAATTTCCGCATCTGCTTCTTGTTGCCCCATGTCTTTGGCCTGCAAGATGAATGAAGCGGTTTTACCGACATAGAGCGGGGTCATGGATTTGATCAGGTGCTCGATGGGCAATGCTCTTTTGTGGAAGGCGAGTGCATAGTCATAGATTATTCGCGTCCACAAGCCAATGGGAAAATGGAATTCCTCGTCAGTCAGCGTACCCAATCTTTCGACCTCACAAAAATCACCCGTACCGAGGATATTCAGCCAGATTTCACCCAGATTCCTCAGCCCTTCACGGAATATGATCAGCATCCGCGCAGTGTTGACGTTGACCGGTTCAAGCCCGACGGTGTACTCAAAACCGAAAGCCGGAACCGGTTCAGAGCCACGTATCGGCATCCACACATCGTGATACGTCTCCATCAGCTCGAAAGTTGCGCTGACCACTTGGTAGAGCATACTGCTCAGGTCGGCGCCGGGATCTTTTGCATCGTGGATCTTGGCACCCAGAAACGACTGGGTGACCTTGAAACCGTTCGCAATCGCCGTCGTGGTCATCCAGACATCAATGCCGAAACGCGCGACATCTGTTTGCCACACATCTTTGCCCAGATAAAATCGCGCCAGGCTTCCCGAAAAACCAAAATCGCCGCCTATGGGCTGGCGCACGCGTCTGCCGTAGAGCGCGCGGGTGAGCGGGTAGACAATACTATTGGTGATGGTACCGTCGAATTTGTGCCGATGATACAGTGGCGAAACGTAATCGTAGCCGCCATTCAATACTGGTGCCACCAAGAGTTCGATCCACTCCGGGGTAATGCTCCTGAGGTCTGAATCAACGACGACACAAGCTTTTGCATTCAGCAGCCCGGCAATCTCGAAAATACTATGAAAGGCGCTGCCTTTACCGGGAATACCCATATAGGGGAATACAATCTTGGTGATGGGCGATACACGGTGGCGCAAAAATATGGCGTTGAAATTTTCAAACGAGGCGTTATGCACCACATCGCTGGTACCATCGATGGAGCCTCCATCTGAATTGACGATCACCGCCTTGTGCTCAGGAAAGTATTTTGCCAGCCCTCCTTGCACCGCCCTCACCACATGTCCGATGGTGCGGGCGTTATTGTAGCTGGGAATGCCGACGACGATCTCGGCCTGACCTATGCGTTCGATCTGTTGAGCCACTTCCGCTCTGAAGGTGGCAGTTTTCATTTCTGTAAACCTCTTGAAGAAATCATTCCTGCTGCACGGGCACTCGCTCTCCGATAAAAATATTCTTTGACGAGTTTACACATTAACATCTGTACGTTACCCCACTAAAAGCTCATCTGGCTGTAATAACACAATCTGCATATCCATTACGTTGGTGCCGGTCGGTCCTGTTTTGAGGTGAGTGTGTGCATCGGCCATGGTGTCGAATTGCTGAAAGAAAGTATAGGAGTCATTTTGGTCGAGATGGCGAAGTGGTTCTATACCCAAATTCCGCGCACGCGTTGCCGTGCTTCCATCAACCACTGCCCCTGCGGCATCGGTCGGTCCATCGCCGCCATCAGTTCCCGCAGATAAAAGCGACACTCCCCGAGTGCCCTCGATCTCCAGAGCAAAGGCCAAGGCAAGTTCCTGATTCCTGCCGCCTTTACCGGTGCCACGTACGGTAACGGTGGTTTCACCGCCGAACAGCAGGCAGCGTTGCTCGCCCAGTAGCATCACGGCCAGTTCTGCACGTGAGATTTGCGCCAGAAAACCTGCCGCATCACGCGCTTCGCCCTGGAGCGTGGCGGAAATCATCTTCGCATGATACCCCATTTGCCCTGCCTTTTTTTCTGCAGCGGTCAGTGCCTGACGATTGCTGGCAATCATCGCGTTGTGTACTTTATCCAGACAGGGATCATTTTCTTTCACGGTTTCTGGTTCCTGTCCGATGATGCCACGTTGCAGATAGTCTGCTACACGCGACGAAAGTTTCTTCTGTAAGCCATATTTCGTGATCACCGCCCATGCCCCGGCATAAGTCGAGTTGTCATAGGCCGTTGGCCCGGATGCGATGACATCGAGCGGATCGCCGATCACATCGGAGACTATCAACGTGAGCACCTGCGCCGGATAGGCTGCCTGTGCCAGTCTGCCACCCTTTACCAGGGACAGATGTTTGCGCACTGCGTTCAGTTCGTTAATAGATGCCCCCCCTCTCAGCAGCAGTTCGGTCGTATCCTGCTTGTCTCGCAGCGACAGTCCGGTGGCGGGCGCTACCAGCAGCGCAGACGCGCCACCCGAGAGCAGACAAATGAGCAGCGTCTTTTCATCGGCGGCATTCGCCATTTTCAGGATACTTTGTGTACCCGCTATGCCGGCCTCGTTCGGAACGGGATGCGCCGCCTCCACTTGTTTGATCATGGATAATGGCACCGTGTGCCCTGCCTTGACCACGATCAGTCCGGCTGAAATCTTTTTGCCGAACAGCATCTCGATGGCTTGCGCCATGCGCGCCGTGGCCTTGCCCGCACCGATCACAACGATGCGCTCATACGCTGCGAGGTCGTACTTTGCACCGCCCACCAGTAATTGTCCGTGCTCGACGCTGACCGCATTGAGTACCGCGTTGTACGGATCGACTGCCGCCAATGCGGCATGGAAAATAGCATGCATAGCGTGCCGGTTCACACATGGCGCTTGCACCAGCAATTGCAACATGGTTTCATTCCAGCCCGCAGGGCCTGGCAGTCGCGTCTTCTGTAGACCCGGGATTTTGATGCGTGCATCACAACTTCCGTCTGCATGTCTGACCAGCACAGCGCGATCCACCGCCTTCAGCATCGGAAGATCATTCAGACTATCACCCAGACCAATGCTTGTGACCGCACCATACTGCTTTTCGTAGAGGCTTTTCAAGATGTTTACGGCACGTCCCTTATCGTGATTGCCCATGACGTGAAAGATGCGTCCCTGGGTCCAGCGCAGGTTTATCGATTCAATCGCGTGCAGGAAGTGCTCATTGGGTGCGCCTTCAAATATGAATGGTTCATCGAAATCGCGCTGTTTCGCCAAGTGGGCTTCTGCCCGGGGAAGTCCGGTTAATTCGGCAACCTCCTCGTTGCTCATGTCGGCAAAACCCCGCACTTGAACCGGGAACCGTTTTCGCAGACGGGCGAAATGGTACAGGATGTCCACATAAGGGGTGCCGAGGGTGATGACCGAGTAACCATCCAGCGCCCTGGCTTCGACTGGCACGGAAAAATATCCCTGAGGAATAAAAATTCCGCCGCCATTTTCGGAAATGAACGGGTGTCGGTTATTCAGGAGTTGGCGGTATCTCACAATCTCCGCGCGCGTCTTGCTGGAACAAAGAATCAGCGGAATATCACGATCCTGAATCAGTTTTAGGGCAGGCAACGCATTTTTAAAGGAGTAGCTCTTCGAATCGAGCAAGGTTCCGTCCATGTCGGTGAAAAGGATCATGTTCTGCATTTGCTTCCTCAGTTGGTGTTGTGGAGAACAAGCTGCCAGTTATGTGTCAATGAGCGTTTAATTTTTCCCATGATTCAGCGCGTATTTTCCAGCGCCAAATTTCAAAAATTGCTTATAACATAAGCATTCCAAGAGTTTTTATCACGTGCTTATTTTGTCATAAAATGGAAATTTTGCGCGCTGTTTGACAGGACAAGAAATCCAACCAACCTCATCTTATGAATGGATACGGTCCCAAAACCAATTTTCAACCTGGATGACGATTCCCTCACCTGTCTCGCTCAACCGCCAGAATGATCCAGGCCAACCCCGGATTGCAAATAGCCGAAAAAAAATACAAAACTCCTTGTTTAACAAATATTTTTTTAAATTGACGCGACTGGGTGTTACTGTTTAGCCCCCAGCGCCGTCGCACGATGTCGGCTCGCAGCACCCGCCTGTTTTTCAATGGCTTTATCCCAATCTGAACTCACCCATCCATTGAGATGCTTCAACGTCAACTCACCGAGTGCTTGAATCCATGCCGAATTTTCATTGAGTGCAGGAATATAATGGAATTCGCCGCCGCCAGCCGTGATGAATTCGTTTTTGACTTCGATGGCGATTTCTTCCAAAGTCTCAAGGCAATCCGCCACAAATCCGGGACACACCACATCGACTCTGCGGGTTTTGGCATGACCGAGTTCAACCAGTGTTGTCGCTGTATAGGGTTTCATCCATTCCGCACGACCAAAGCGCGATTGAAAGGTCATGCGATATTCGTCTACAGACAGGTCCAGCGCTTCAGCCAGCAAACGCCCCGTTTTATGGCACTCACAGTGGTAAGGATCACCTTTGTCCTGGGTATAACGCGGCACACCGTGGAAACTCATCACGAGGATGTCAGGCCGACCCGTTTGCTGCCAGTGTTTTTTAATGTGGATGGCCAGTGCAGCAATATAACCGGGGTCATCGTGGAAGTGTTTAATGGTTCGCAATTCGGGCTGGTTACGTTTCCCCATAAAATAACGGCACACATCGTCCATCGCTGAAGCAGTACTGCTGGCGGCATATTGTGGATACAGGGGCAAACACAGAACACGATCACAGCCCTGTTCGCCCATACGACTTAATGCACTGTCTATAGATGGATTACCGTAGCGCATGGCGTAATCCACCACAAAAGGAGATTTGACGCGTTCACCTAACCAGCCCTGCAGCAGTTTGGCCTGTTTTTCTGTATGAAAACGCAAGGGAGAACCCTCGTGCGCATCCCAGATGCTGGCATATTTTTCAGCAGATTTTTTGGGTCGTGTTTGTAAAATGATGCCATTCAGTATCAGCCACCACAGCGCTCGCGGAATTTCAACCACACGCGGATCTGACAGGAATTGCTTGAGATAAAGTTTCACCGCCTGCGGCGTTGGCGCATCAGGCGTGCCGAGGTTGATTAACAATATGCCGGTTTTGGCCACATTGCCATGCGTATAGTCAGGTTCTTTGCGATAGTGGCTCATGGTGTGATCGAAGGTAAAGTAGATGGTGAAGAATCGGGTTTGCCTGACGCTGCAGACCCTGTCAGTGCAGCCAAATCTTTCAGCACCTCATTCGCGTGTTTCTGTGCATTCACCCCGGTATAAACCCTGGCAATTTTCCCCTGGGGATTGATAATGAATGTGTTGCGTCGGGCAAATCGAACCAGAAACAGATTGGTCAACGAACCATAACGTGCCGCCACGACGCCATCCTGATCCGCCAACAGCGGAAAAGACAAATGATGTTTCCGGGCAAATTGCGCATGACTGTCGGCATCGTCCACACTCACCCCCAACACCGCAGCACCCATGGCGTGAATCTGCGCCATGTCATCACGGAAAGCACACGCTTCGGTGGTGCAGTGCGGGGTATTGTCTTTGGGATAAAAATATAACACCACCCACTTCCCGCGATAATCAGCAAGCCGCTGAAGCTGTCCATGCTGGTCTGTCAAAGAAAAAACCGGCGCATCCTGCCCCACTTTGGGAAGATCTGTCGCATGGCTGCTCCGCAACCACATCAAGCCAAGCAACAAACCAACCACCATTAAATAAATTTTCAAAACCTGTATCCCTTCTTTTTTACCTGTTCAGCACTGGGTAAAAAGCGGTATAGCGCGCTTAAAACAGGATATGCGCCAGACACTTCGACCATCACAAATTCAGCGACTGTCTGTCAGCCCTTTATGTCGCCACACAGCACGTAACAAAAAAGGTCAAGAATTAATCCCGACCTTTTAAACTGGGTGGCGTCTCTATAAACAAATATTTTAACTTATTGTTTTATATTTAATTTATCAACAACGCCCTTCGGAGTCCTCCGAAGATCGCCCCGGTAAAAACGATGTGACAACTTTTTTGTTGATGCGCAAGATCAGATCGGAATTATATACACGTTGCGCTCATTCATGCTTGATATTTTCCAGTCATCACAACCCCCTTGTTATCCAGGCGCAAGGGTGTAAAAAATGGTTATTCAGCCAGACACGCCTCTGCCAAATGACGCCTTTTGAGTACGGAAATATTATTTAACGACCATATCGCAGCATTGATGCGAGTGGTAATTACCACATTCAAACTGATGATGGCATAATGCCAGCAGTACCTGGCACTCATTATTCACTTAACAAGGATGACAACATGAACAAATCAGAACTGATTAGCATTTTAGCCACAGAAGCCGACGTCACCAAAGCGGTCGCAGAAAAAGCATTGAATGCCATCACCCAAGGCATTACAGGGGCACTTAAAAACGGTGATGATGTCACTTTAGTCGGCTTCGGTACGTTCAAAGTCAGTAAACGTGCTGCGCGTACGGGTCGTAACCCTAAAACAGGCGAACCGCTGGAAATTGCTGCGTGTAATAGCCCCAGTTTTAGTGCAGGCAAAACATTAAAAGAAGCCATAAATTAATCGCACTTGTTTGCGAACGTGACCATGGCAGACTTTGCGGTGAAATTGCACCGCAGTGGTTTGTTGGTGCAACAATTTGGTTTTACAGGGACCAGACTGCTGGGAATTTATCGCTCAGGCTTATTTCGCAGCAGGTTGCTGTTTGCTATCTGGCAATAAATGGGTATTGAACATCCCTTATAATCAGCCCCCTCATCTTTGGCAATACGGCACAGAATGGCCGGTCCGACAATACTAAAGATGAGGGCCATGAGTTGTCTAAAATCGATCTGGATGAATGAAAAAACATAATATTTCACGCTATAGCCTCATTGTGTTGATTGCTGCCTGCAGTGTCTTGTCAGGGTGTGCCGTGGTTGCCGTGGCCGATGCAGGTGTCAGTATCGTCGCAACAGGCGTATCCACCGCCGTATCACTGACTGG
>JAJYMO010000073.1 GCA_021786845.1 Pseudomonadota bacterium
TTCACTCCTTCCATTCTGGATATAGTTCATATTACCCATGATTGGAGCGCTTACGATTGGGGAAAACACCCCAATAACCAGAATGATTGATCCAATGAGTCCGAGCATTTGCTTCATATTTATGCTTCCCTTGTTGTGTGATTGTGAGTGTTAAAGCAGTGCTTGCCTATGAAAAATGAAGCGAAGCCCAAAGCATTCATCATACCAGAATACCCTATACCACCCGCCCCGCGCTACCCATCCGAATGAGCATGCCCGCTGAAGGCAATCGTCGTCTAACTGGCCTGTTACATCGATGATTTATTTAATAAAATATGAGGCGGGTTGCGCTTTTGGCCTGTTCCTCTGCGGCGCTATCTCAGGTATTGTCATCAGCGTGCAGCAACGAGATGAAATCGGATAATTCAGGTGCGGTTTCATAGTGTGTTCCTGCTGGCAGGATAAGGTCCCACGATGCTTTTGAGCCAACAAAAATATGCGCGCTAATTTGCAGTGGTTGTTCGATATCGAGCAGGCCGACAGGAACCCAGTAATAGGGCATGTTTCTGAGAGGGTTGGGCACGGGGGAACCACACTGTGAACAGAAATCGGATCGAAATCCTGTGTCTTTGACCCAGGAAGAAATGTGTTCCTGACCGGAAA
Source organism: Pseudomonadota bacterium (assembly GCA_021786845.1). GTDB lineage: Bacteria > Pseudomonadota > Gammaproteobacteria > Burkholderiales > Sulfuriferulaceae > Sulfuriferula. Next base: position 643 of record JAJYMO010000073.1, read on the forward strand.
GCCAGCGTAAATTTTCAATACCCACAATGGTTGCGGTATTCGATGAGGAACCGCTTTGCTTTTGACACAGCGAGCAATGACACTGGTAGAGCCCCGGAAAAGTACCGGCAATCTCAAATTCAATCAACCCGCAAAGACATTTCCCGCGCATTGAATTTCCTTTCATACCCTACAGTAGCGCCTTGTTGGGCGCTATATTTACCGTGAAATGAACCCCAGCTACTGTCATGCCTTCCCGTTCATAAAAATGATGTGCTTCTTTTCTTTGGATTCCGCAGTCCAGATGTAATTGTATGCAATCCTCTTTTGCTGCGTATTCTTTGAGCCACGAAAGTAACTTGTGGCCACAGCCTTGGGAGCGATATGCTGGCAGCGTTATCAGATCGTCAACATACAAGAAGCGGCCCCATGCCAGGGTTTCTCCAATCCGGAATCCGGCAACGGCAATGATATTGCCAGAGTCCAGCACAAAAGCCAACCGATAGCCTGATGCTTCTTGGCTTCGAACTCGGGAAAGAAATTGGTCTTCAGCAATGTGAGGGCGAAGCTCATGCATGACGGGATAACATGCTGCAATGTCGGTGTCAGTTGTGGCAATGTGTATTTTCATGATCCATGGCAGAGGTTAGAAATGGTTAATTTTCCTGGGCTGATGAATCACATTCAGCAAAGACTTCCTTCGCTGCAAAGGTGCCATTAAGCGCGGCGGGAAAACCGGCATAATCTGCCATTTGGATCATGATTTCCACGACTTCTTGCCTTGTGCAGCCAACATTCAGCGCGCCGTGAATATGGATCTTGAGTTGTTGTGGTTGCGCATTACCCAATGCGACCAATGCAGCCACAGTAGCAATTTCACGCGCCTTGAGCGAAAGAATGTTACGGGAGTAAATGTCACCAAAACCAAACTCAATGATGTGGCGGGCAAGATTGGGCGCAATATTTTTTAAGGCATCAACCGCTTTCTCACCAGCATGACCATCAATCTCTTTGAGTTTTTCCAGGCCTCGTTTGTAGCGGTCAGAATCCATAAGTATTACGCCCAATGTTGAAGATAAGATACAAGGGGCTGGTCACGCGAGACGCGAAGCGTAGCCAAGTATCTGCATGATACAAAAAAAAGCATGATGATGGCCGGTTCCACTTGACTGCAATATCAGGTTTGGATGGTCATTTCAGCTTCCATAAATGTGACCGCACGCCCTGAGAGCACCACACGATCACCTTTTACTTCGCACATAATGTTGCCCCCGCGCCTGGAAACCTGTCTGGCGGTCAAGATATTTTTGCCGAGTTGTTTGGCCCAGTACGGTGCAAGTTCACAGTGAGCGGAGCCGGTGACGGGATCTTCGGGGATGCCAAACTTGGGCGCAAAGAAACGGCTGATAAAATCAACATCCACCCCGGGCGCAGTGATAATGACACCGCGCAAATCAAGTTGGCCAAGCAAAGCCTGATTGGGCGTGATAGAGCGAACTGTTGCTTCACTGTCGAATACGGCCATGAAATCGTTAGCGGCCAATACCTCAATAGGGCGCTGGCCGAGTCCTTTAGCCAGGGTTTCGGAAAGATCACAAGGCATCGGTGGGTAGGCAGGGAAGTTCATTTGTAACAACTTTTCATTTTTTTCAACGAGTAGTTCGCCACTGCGGGTTTCAAAGGTGATTACCGGTTTGGAGTAGCCAAGTATTTCGAAGATAACATGAGCCGTTGCCAGGGTTGCGTGGCCGCAGAGGTCGACTTCCCTGACCGGGGTGAACCACCTCAGTTGGAAGCCTTTTTCCGAAGAAACGAAGAATGCGGTTTCAGAGAGATTGTTTTCCCCGGCAATTGCCTGGAGAAGCGAATCATCCAGCCACGATGACAATGGAACCACAGCGGCAGGGTTGCCGCCAAAGACCCTGTCAGTGAATGCATCAACCTGGTATTGCTTGAGTTTCAATGTGGACTCCAGAAAAACCTTACTCGTTGGACATGCAGGTCAATATTCACTCGCCTTCAGAATACACCCGCGCTTTTTGTCAATTTCAACCCGTAAGACGGGTTCTGGCCACGCAAGCCTGGCTGGTGGGGCGTCCTCCACAACCCATATGTTCTGCTGGGGTGGCGCATAAAAAGTATGTGTTTTTGAAACTGCGTGACTTTTCCGGTGCAGGTCAAAAGTTTTACCAAAACAGGGACAAGAACAGCTTTTGCAATCGCGATGGCCCTTTTATCGTCGGGAACAAAAACTTCACGTTCTACCGCGCCACCCACAGCATGAACTGCTTGCGAAAAAAGCAGAGTCAACGAAAGCATGAGATTTTTTATTCCAGTCCCCTTATGCCCAAGGTTAAAGCAAGCGGCCATCCACACAGAACATGAAGCGGGGGCAGAAAGATTTATAATGTCAGATTACCTTAAAAAGCATGATGTTGGCAAGCTCTGTCTGACTGCGAGGTCAGGATGGTGACTGGCGCTAATGCGATAAAATTGCCGCTGTAAAAAACGCCACATCCAAAAAGGAAACATCCGTTTTATCCTCGTCCCTTGTCACCGCAAAACATGCGTCGCCAGGCTGATGGCGTGATGCCAAAGGCGCGTCCAAAGTGGCGGCGGAACAGCACCGGGGTGGCAAAGCCTGCTTCTTCGGCAATTCTATCTATATTTCGTTCGCTCGATTCCAGCAGACTTTGTGCCAGGGCGAGGCGCTGATGGAGCAACCATTGCCCGACAGGAACCCCTGTCATCTGACGAAAGCGCCGGGTGAAGGTGCGGCGGCTCATCAAGGCGCGTTCGGCCATGCTATCCAGCGTGTGGGATGTACTCAGATGTTGCGTGACCCATTCCATGACCAGCGACAGGCGGTCGGGTGATGCCGCACTGAACACGGCCTGTTCGATATATTGCGCCTGTCCGCCCTGGCGGTGCGGCGGCACCACCATGCGCCGCGCAATGTGATTGGCAACCTCCGCACCATATTGTGTACGCACCAGGTACAGGCAGCAATCAATGGAAGCAGCCGACCCGGCTGAAGTCAGGATATCGCCATCATCCACATACAATACCTTCGACTTTACACGGATACGCGGGTAGCGTCGCGCTAACTCATCTGCCCAATTCCAGTGAGTGCTTGCTGGACGATCGTCCAGCAAGCCGGCGGCAGCCAGAACGAAAGCACCCAGACACAGGCCGACTATCCGGGCCCCCCGCTGATGCGCCTTGCGCAGGGCATCCAGCAGGGGTTCGGGCGGAATCTCGGAAGTATTACGCCAACTGGGTACGATCACAGTTTGCGCCCACGCCAGATCATCCAGCGTGTAGGGCGTGTGCATGGAAAAACCGGCGCTGGTTTGCATGGGAGAAGCTTCCGCAGCGCAGACCCGGATTTCAAAACCGGGTAGTTTGCTGTCGGCGGGATCAGAGCGAAACACCGCGCACGGTACAGATAAATGGAAGGGGCTGATTCCTTCAAAAACGATGATGGCATAGGTGTGGTTTTTCATGATGGCCTGATTGTATCGTAAATTGGCATTCAGGCCACTTTTTAGGTCCAGAGACTCCGGCAATAATTCTTTCTGGCCAATTTTAATCAAGCATAAGGAGAAACATGATGTCACAACCCCGTCGCGCACTCATTGTTGTGGATGTACAGAATGATTATCTGGGCGGCAATTTGCCCATTGAATACCCCAATGCAGAATTATCGCTGATCAATATCGGCAAGGTGATTGATGCTGCCCGATCCGCTAAAGTGCCCGTCATCATTGTGCAGAATATATTGGCGACCGATGCGCCTTTCATGGCACAAGGTTCGTCCGGTGCCGCTTTGCACAGCACGATAAGTAGCCGGGCGCATGACCATTACATAGCCAAAAACATGCCCAGTGCCTTTACCGGAACGGATCTGGAAGTCTGGTTGTGCCAGCATGGCGTCGATACTGTCACGGTCATCGGTTATATGACTCATAACTGTAATCTTTCTACTGTGCTGCACGCCTTTCACAGTGGCTTTGCGGTGGAGTTTGTTCACGACGCATCCGGTTCGGTGCCGTATAAAAACCGTGCTGGCAGCGCAAGTGCCGAAGAAATTCACCGCGTGATCAGAGTGGTACTGGAATCGCGTTTTGCTGCGGTGATGTCCACCGGGGAATGGATCGTTTTGCTGAAATCGGGACAGACTGCAGAACGGGATTCCATATTCCGTTCCAACCAAAGAGCACGCGGTTTGCTGGCGGAAGTATGACAACCAATTCAGCAAAGGCGGAGATAGACTTACGCCCCCTTACGTTGACAGATATGGTCGAGATTGAATATTGGCCACCCTATCAGGCAGAATTTGCCGGGTTGGATTATGCCTTGCGACAAGATGGGTGGATCGCTGAATTTCAGAATAAACCGGGTACCTGCCTGTATGGCGCCGAGCAATCCGGACAGCTGGTCGCCTTGGCCATACTTTCCATGAGTGCGCCCGGAGAATCTGAATTTCGCCTTGCCATACACCCGGAGCATACGGGAAAGGGTCTGGGAAAACAGGTCACCCGGCTGGTTTTAGCTCAGGGTTTTCACCAGAATGGCTTGCTCCGGGTACATCTGCTGGTTCGCAAAAACCATCTGCGCGCCATCAACCTGTATCAGCAAATGAACTTCAGCTTCAGCGGAGAATGCAGCAAGTGCATCAATCACCGGGCGACGGATTTTTACATGATGGAAATTTGGCGCAGGGACTACCTGGCACTCCTTTAACTCGAATAACCCTCGGTACCAAAAATAAAAAAGAGAGATGGTTTAGACCTGTCGGGCAGAAGTGGATTAGCAGCTTGACGCTTTGAATTCACAATATTTTTGATGAACAAATTCAGAGCCATATTTGTGTTCCAAACGACGAATGGAGAAGTGTCCACGGGCCATGTTCTGAAAATGATCAATAAATGCAGTATTAATCAAAGCCCCGCCGATGGCGCCGATAACGGGAATCAGTTGAGCAACGGTTTTTTCTGTGACGTTAAGGGTGTAGCGTTCAGCGATTTGGGTAATCAGCCTGACAATTGCAGGAGAAATTTCTTTTTGAAGCCCATTTTTTGCGAGATGCGCAGCCGCTTCAGAGATGGCTTTGGACATGCCCTCTCTTGCGATGAAATAACCAATTTCAACGGCATTGTCCTTGTAGGATGGGCCGCCAAACGCCAAAACTTGTACACATTCGAGTTGTGTTTGCAGGTCATGCATGTCCGCGCCCTCACTTCTCGCTACATCGGCAATCGAACGCATCATGATGGTGGTTGAAATGGGAAGTTCAATGCTGAGGGCAAGCAGACCAAAGGCACCACCGACTGCGCCGGTGGTCGCCGTCGCCGCCATATGCCACCAGTTCGACGCCCTGGGCGGCTCTCCATCAGAGCCTGGATCATAATGGTGCAAGGTTTTCAGGGAGAGCTTCAGCGCGCCATAAACCGCTTTTTGGGCCGCAGAGCCGATGGTTTCGCTAGCTTTCCTGGGCAATAGCGCGATGGCTTTTTCAATTGGGGTGCCAACAATCGCGGCAATTTTTGTGCCGATACCCGGTTTTTCGAGCAGCTTTACAGCAGTTTCGAGATCATTTAAGTCATTTTCAGTCATGAAAATAAACCTGTGCATTGGGTTGTAGGGAAAGACTACCGCAAAAGCAAGTGGTTGGCTACCTGGAATTGTGAGGCAGCGCCCGAGCACGTGATACCGGAAAGCTGAAAGAACCGCGATGTTGACTGGACTCGTTTGACTGCGCGGTCTGGCGGTTTGGACTGATGGGACGGGGAATCGTTGCCGTAGCAAATACGGCGTTAAGTAAAGAAGCCCTTGTTTTTCGGTGTGCTACCGCACAGAAATTACTGGCCATGCTGCGTAGATTGTCCGTTGTAGCCATGCCGTAACAACTTTTACTGGAGTGCATTTGCATGACAAGCGATAAGATTACCGTTGCTGAATACCTGTTAATCCGGCTTAAACAGATCGGCGTGGATCACTTGTTTGGTGTGCCAGGAGATTTTGTTCTGGGCTTTTTTAATCAAGTGCTGAAGAGCGAGGTGAAATATGTGGGTACCTGCAACGAACTGAATGCGGCTTATGCTGCAGACGGTTATGCACGTATTCGGGGCGTCGGTGCCTTTTCATCAACCTTCGGCGTTGGTGAACTGAGTGCGATCAACGGTGTGGCAGGGGCCTATGCCGAAAGAGTGCCGGTAGTCGTCATTACCGGATCGCCCGCGACGATCAACTTTCGTACCAAACCGCTGTTGCACCACACTTTGGGCGATTACCAGATTCCCTTGAGAATGTTTGAGAAGATCACCGCAGCTTCCACCCAGCTCGTTTCGGGTGAAACCGCACCGGGCGAGATTGACCGGGTGTTGTCGGCGTGCCTGGCTCACCAGCAACCGGTGTACATCAGCTTCCCTGCTGACGTGGTAATGATGCAGTGCAATCGGCCTGGCCCTTTCGACTTTCCAGTGCCCGCCCGGAGCGATCCGGATGCGCTTGCAGAGGCCATCAGGGAGACGCTGGAAATGCTGGACAAGGCGCGGAAGCCAGTGGTTATTGGCGGCGTGGAATTGATTCGCTTCAAGCTGCAAAAGGAATTCTCCGGTTTGCTGGATAAAACCGGTTTTCCGTATGTGACCATGATGTTGGGCAAGACGGTTCTTTCAGAGCAACACCCGCAATTCATTGGTCTGTTTGAGGGAGATCGAAGTCGCGACTATGTGAGGGAGCGTGTCGACTCAGCAGATTGCGTCCTGCAACTCGGGGAATTGATGACTGACTTCAATACCGGGGGGTTCACCACGGCGCTTGATGATGCCAAAACGATCAGTGCCAACATCCGTTCGGTAAAAATCAAACACCATTTTTACGAGAATGTTTACCTGCGCGATTTTATGCTTGGGTTGACGGCAAAGCTTGCGCGACGCGACGCAGCAACGCTGGAGATTCAGCATGCTGTGGATGGCTGCGTGCACCGGAAAACGGAGCAATACCTGCCTGACGTGCAACAACCGCTCACCATCCAGCGCTTTTTCGACCGCATGAGTCATTTTGTTGAAAACGATGCCATCGTGATTGCTGAAACAGGTGTGTCTCTGTTCAGTGCGGCAGAGATGCTCATGCCGGAGGGAACTACTTTCATCGGCCAAACTTTTTACGGGTCAATCGGCTATACGGTTGGGGCAACTTTGGGCGCTGCCATGGCAGCGCAAGACCGCCGTGTCGTTTTGTTTGTGGGCGATGGCGCTTTTCAGGTGACCTGTCAGGATCTCTCGACAATCATTCGCTATGGCCTCAAGCCCGTCATTTTTCTCCTCAATAATGATGGCTATACGATAGAGCGGGTGATCGTTGATCGCCCCTACAACGACATTCAACCCTGGCGTTATCACAAGCTTATGGAAGTGTTCGGAGGAGGCTTGGGCATGGATGTCCACACCGAAGGTGAGCTTGAAGATGCCTTGCTGAAGGCAGCCGCCATGGACAGTCTGGTCTTCATCGAAGTACATACCGGTCGGCTGGATTGTCCCGAGGCGCTACGCAGTGCAGGGCGGTCGATGGCCAGTACAAATCAACTCAATTAAACGCCCTGTTTGGCGCAACCTGTCTGGATGGAGCCTATGGTGACAAATTCTGATCATGAAAATAGTGTGAGTGGCACAGATGTCGAACAGGTCATCTTTAGTACGGTTGATGCTGCCGTTGCAGCTGCCGCTCAAGCGCAGCTTGTCTTTCAGGACCATGGCCTCGAAGTACGCCGCGCGGTCATTCAAGCCATGCGCGATGTCTCTGTCGTCAACGCTGAAAAATGGGCCCGCATGGCGGTAGATGAGACGAAGATGGGGCGCGTTGATGACAAGACGCAAAAGAATCTTCTTTGCGCCACCCGCACGCCGGGGGTGGAGGATCTGCATTCACGGGCCTACACTGGCGATGAAGGCTTGACCCTGGTGGAGTATGCGCCCTTCGGCGTGGTGGCAGCTGTGACGCCCTCGAACAATCCGGCCGCAACCATCATCTCCAACGCCATCAGCATACTGGCCGCCGGGAATGCTGTGGTGTTTGCGCCGCACCCCGCCGCAGCCAATGTCTGTGTGGTTGCGATGCGCGCACTGTCTTTGGCAGCCGTCGGGGCTGGCGCGCCAGCAGGCTTGATTACCACCGTCTCTCCTGTCTCGCGGGAATTAACCAGGGCGCTTCTGTCGCACCCCGATGTTCACCTCAATATGGTAACAGGCGGCCCGGCGATTGTGAAGGTGGCCTTGAGCACGGGCAAGGTGTGCAAGACCATCGCGGCCGGGCCGGGTAATCCGCCTGTGGTGGTGGATGAAACCGCAATCTTCCCGAAATGTGTTGAGGACATTATCTTCGGCGCGAGCTTCGACAATAACGTTTTGTGCATCTCGGAAAAAGAAGTCATTGTGGTTGAGGCGGCGAGGGTTCAGTTTATGGCATGTATGCGCAAAGATCCGCGTGCATTCAAGCTTTCTATCACTCAAATGGATGCATTGACCGCACTGGTTATTGAGGATTCGATCGATGGCGCATCTTCGCTCATGAATCGCGATTATGTGGGGCGAGACGCGGCGTTTATTGCCCAGGCGATTGGGCTGGAGGTGCCTCAGGCAACGCGTCTGTTGTGGGGAGAAGTCCCCAATGATTACCCGCTTATCTGGATCGAACAGCTCATGCCCGTTTTGCCGGTTACCTTTGTCAAAGACGTGGACGCCGCCATTGATTTGGCTTATCGCGCAGAGGCGGGTAACCACCACTCCGCAGCCATGTATTCGACCCATGTCGGGAACCTGACGCGCATGGGTCGGCGTATGCAGTGCTCCATCTTCGTCAAGAATGCGCCGACCCTCTATGGTTTGGGCATGGGCGAGGGGTATGCTTCCATGTCCATCGGTACGCCGACCGGAGACGGCCTCACCAAGCCTTCCCACTTCGTCAGGCCGTTGCATTGCTGTCTCGTGGGTTATTTTAGAATCGCATAAGGCAATTGTCTTTCATTTTAATGTTGTGACAGCCTTATAGAGGTATGTCATGCGGAAGATAAAATTGATAAAAATCTGTTACTTATTTTGATGGAGATGTCATGACAACACCCTCTTCCGACAGAAATAAATCGGCCACAATGAAGGCCCTTGTTTACCACGGACCAAATAAACTGGCACTTGAGGAGAAACCGCGCCCGATGATGATTGAGGCGACGGATGCCATCGTGCGGATCACGACCACCACCATCTGCGGCACCGACCTGCACATCCTCAGGGGCGATGTGCCCTCTGTCAGCGATGGACGTATTCTCGGTCATGAAGGCGTGGGGATTGTTGAGGAGGTGGGGTCGAATGTATTGAATTTCCACAAAGGGGACAAGGTGCTCATTTCCCT
>JAJYMO010000005.1 GCA_021786845.1 Pseudomonadota bacterium
CGCGCCTGGCATAGCAGTTTGTGATTGTGGAACTGGTTGGGTGCTGGTTGACCCATTCCCGCCAGCACTAATGCCAGCGCCGATCACGGCACCTAGTCCAAACGCATGAGCATCCATTACAACCAGTGCCAGTACGATACCGATGACGACTTTTTTCTTTTGGTACATTTCAACTCTCCTTTTTCTATGGAATATGTTTGTGAATTGCAGTTTGTGTTGATTCAGGCAAATTATCAATCATGACAAAATTTTGTCTCGTATAAATCATTGCGCCTGACACATCGGCTAAAAGCCTTGCGGTTGCTGGCAGGCTGATAAAGTAATGGTATGGTCGCTCACTACGCCACGCGGCATCGATTATCCAAGGCATCCGCCGCCACCTTGCTTCCTTCTGGACAAGAAATTCAACCAACATCACCTTTGGATGGATTCCGTCGCAAAACCAATTTTCAACCGGGATGGCTATCCTCTCATCACGCTCACTCAACCCCCAGAATAGTACGAGCCAACCCCGAATTGCGAACAGCCCAAATTAAATTGATATTTGGCGTTTCGTCACATCATACCTGTGTGAGCATGACGTGGCTTTGTGCGAAGTGTTATTCCGGGTTTAATTTAAACCAAAGCGCTTAACGAACCATGTTTTGACCAGGTGAGTGAGTATTGCATAGGTAAAAATCATGCCCGCGAGGTAGTACCAGTATTGCGTAGGCAGGGCGATAAATCCCAGCGCATGCCCGAAGGGGGAGGCCGGTAACCATACTCCAATGCTGCAGATGATGATGCTGGTCAATATCAACGGCAGGCTGGCGCGACTTTCGAGAAACGGTATTTTGCTGGTGCGGATGATGTGGATGATCAAGGTTTGTGAAAACAGCGACTCCACAAACCAGCCGGTTTGAAATAATGGGGCTTGGGCAACTGTATTGGCGTGAAAAACAAAATACATGATGCCGTAGGTTGCGTAATCAAAAATGGAGCTGATGGGGCCAATCAACACCATAAACCGGGTGATGTTGGCGATGTCCCATTTGCGTGGCTTGGCGATGTATTCGTCGTCTACGTTGTCGGTGGGGATCGCGGTCTGCGAGAAATCATACAACAAATTATTGGTCAAAATCTGAATCGGTGCCATGGGCAGGAAGGGCAGCATGGCACTGGCGCCCAGCACGCTGAACATATTGCCAAAGTTCGAGCTGGCACCCATTTTGATGTACTTGATGATGTTGCCAAACACTTTGCGGCCTTCAATTACCCCTTCTTCCAGCACCATGAGGTTTTTTTCCAGCAGAATGATGTCAGCCGATTCTTTGGCAATATCAACTGCCGTGTCGACAGAAATCCCTACATCGGCTGCTTTGAGTGCAGGGCCGTCGTTGATGCCGTCGCCCATGAATCCCACTACATGGCCTTTGAGATGCAGGGCCTTGATGACTTTAGCCTTCTGGCTGGGGGACAGTTTGGCAAACACGTCGACGGTTTCAGCCACTTCGGCCAGTTCCAGTTCAGACAGTTTTTCAACTTCGCTGCCCAGCACAATGCGGTCAACGTGCATCCCCACGGATTTACAGACCTTACGGGTCACAATGTCGTTATCGCCGGTCAGAATTTTGACCGTGACGCCATGTTTGTTGAGCGCGGCGATGGCGGCTGCCGCACTTTCTTTGGGTGGATCGAGGAAGGCAATGTAACCCACCAGGGTCATGTTGCTTTCATCCTGAAGCGTGTAACTGGTCTGCGCCCTGTCAATTTCTTTGTAGGCAATGGCAATGACGCGGAAGCCGTCTTCATTGAGTGCCTGGGTGACGGCATGCAGTCTTGAAAAGTGGCCATCATCCAGCGGGAAGGTTTCATCACCGATTTCGCAATTGGTGGAGATGTTGAACACTTCTTCTACCGCGCCTTTGCAAATCAGTAAATGCTTGCCACGGCCTTCCACCACCACAGACATGCGCCGGCGCACAAAATCGAAAGGGATTTCATCTATTTTTTTAAAATCATTTTCGACGTGCAACTGCTCGTTCATTTCGACATGGGTCAGTACGGCAACATCAAGCAGATTTTTTAGACCGGACTGGTAAAAACTGTTCAGATAAGCATATTCCAGTACCGCCTGATTAGGTTCGCCAAAAATGTCCAAATGTTTTTCCAGAATAATGTGGTCCTGGGTCAAAGTGCCGGTTTTGTCCGTGCACAGCACATCCATCGCACCAAAATTCTGGATGGAATTGAGCCGTTTGACAATTACTTTTTTGCGCGACATGGCCAGCGCACCCTTGCCCAGATTGACGGTTACAATCATGGGCAGCATTTCGGGCGTGAGGCCCACGGCTACCGCCATGGCAAAAAGGAAGGCCTCCATCCAGTTGCCTTTGGTGAAACCGTTGATAAGAAAAACCATGGGAACCATGACCATGATGAAGCGCAACATCAGCCAGGTAAAGCTTGAAACGCCACGATCAAAGCTGGTTTGGATGCGTTCCCCAGACAGAATGCTGGCGATGCCGCCAAAATAGGTGTCTGAGCCTGTCATCACAATGACCGCCGTGGCAGTGCCGCTGATGACATTGGTGCCCATGAAGCAAATATTGTCGAGTTGCAAAGGGTCTTGTATCGCCGTGTTGCTGGGATGAACATACTTTTCAACGGGCATGGATTCGCCAGTGAGCGATGATTGGTTAATAAATAAATCTTTGGCAGTGAGTATGCGGGCGTCAGCCGGAATCATGTCCCCGGCAGAGAGGTGGATGATGTCGCCGGGTACCAGCAGGGTGATGGGAATTTCTTTTTTCTCCGGCCCGTGAGGACGAATGCGTATGTTATAGGCGTCATTGACTTCCTGGGGGATGCCTGAGCGCTTGTCCTTGCGGATCACTGTGGCGGTCGTGCTGACCATGGCGCGCAGCTTTTCTGCCGCATTGCTGGACCGGTATTCCTGCACAAAGGTCAGGGTGACGCTGAGCAGTACCATGATGGAAATAATGATGCTGGATTCAACGTCGCCCATGAAATAAGAGACCCCAGCCAATGCAAGCAGCAGCAGGTTGAGTGGGTTTTTAAATTGTTCGAGTAAGCGTTCCGGAATGCTTTTCACGCGTTCATGCGAGACCGTGTTCAAGCCATATTGATCCAGACGTTCCTCCGCCTCACGATCGAGCAGACCTTCGGGTGTGGTATCCAGCTGCGCCAGGGTCTGGTCAGGGGTGATCAATGCCAATTCCAGCAGGCGCGCTGAGGTGGCGTGCACTATTCTTTTTCCGTGCTGCGGTTCTTTGGGAGACAGCATGGCACTGAGGGTTGACAACCATCCAAGCAGGGTATGCTTCATATCAAATTTCCAATCGTCATGCCTGGGCTTGATTTGATTCGGCGCAGCCAATCGATTACCCTTGTCAAAAAACTTTTAAATGAATGCCGCTGTACGCAACGACAGACTTTAAAAGGTTAACAAAATAAGGTTAAGCGAATGTTGCGCCAACCATTGCAAAATCCAGGCGTATCACACGCTCACTTTTGATGGCGTGATGATACAAATTAATACTGGATATTCAGGAAGGTATGTGTGCCATGCGTGAATGGGCACCGTGATCGTTCCTGAGTTCCGCCATGATGTTAACGGCGGCAACCCAGAACCTGTGTGAAAGGAAACTGAAGTGTTTAGGCCGTTAGCATGTACAATATAATGCGATTTTGTTACAACTATAACAGTCCAACGTAAATTGCCTCTGGGTATAAAACGGCGCGAGTTTACTCCCTTTGCGCAGTGGATGTCAAATTAAACTCAAATCATCCATTAGGCTCGCCGAGCCGCCCAATGGATGATGTGGGTTTAATATTACCGTTTTTTTTGGATGGATTATGAAACGTTGTTTGGTCATCGAAGACGAACTGAATGCTTCCCAATTTATCTGTCAGGCCTTGCAGAGGGCAGAGTATGAGGCGGTGCCCTGTCACAATGGGCTGGATGGCGTGCGCCTTGCTTTGGAAGGTCATTGGGACATTGTGATTCTGGATCGCATGTTGCCTGGGCAGATGGATGGCTTGAGCGTGCTGGCACGCTTGCGTGCGAACAATGACCACACGCCCGTGTTGATTTTAAGTGCTTTGGGTAGCACGGATGAGCGGGTACGGGGTTTGCGCAGTGGCGGTGATGATTATTTGAGCAAGCCCTTTGCTTTGGATGAGTTGTTGGCGAGGGTGGAGGCTTTGTTGCGCAGACCGCTTACTGCATCCAGCCCGGTATTACAGGTTGCAGATTTGGTGCTGGATACCCGTCATCAGCGTGTAACGCGCGCCGGTCAAACAATTGCATTGCAACCGCGCGAATTTCGTTTGCTGGAATATTTGATGCGTCATGCGGGGCAGGTGGTGACGCGAACGATGTTGCTGGAATCTGTGTGGGATTACCATTTTGACCCGCAAACCAACGTGATCGATGTGCAAATGAGCCGTTTACGCACTAAGGTGGATAAGGATTTTAGTTTGGCATTGATTCAGACGGTGCGGGGCGTAGGGTATCTTTTTTCGGCAAGTGATCAGCATGTTTGATTTTCGTCATTCTATTGCGGCGCGTTTGGTATTGGCCTATGGTTTGCTGGTGTCCATCTCGGTGGCAGCGGTGTCTGCCGTGTTTTATTTTGGCACGATAGGCGTCTTGCAACAGAACATTGATGCCAAGATTGTTGAGATTTCCCGGCGCGAAATGCTCGCTTACGGAGATCAACCCATCCCCTTGCTGGCACAGGAAATTACACGCCAGCTCAATGACAGCGTAGACAGTGACACGGAAATTTTTTTGTTGTTGTCGCCATCCGGGCAGCGCATAGCGGGAAATTTGGACAGTTGGCCTACGCTGGTTGCCGGTCGTTTGCTGACCCGTCAGGTCACTCGAAATGGCAAAGTGGTGTTGGCCCGTGTATATGCCCGTTGGTTGAATAATCATAGCTTGCTGATTGTAGGTCGAGATTTGGACGAGGAAATGTTGATGGGGCAACTGGTGGCGCGCGCTCTGGCCATTGGTGCCTTGATTGCCTTTTTGTTGATTGCATCCGGTGCAATGTTGTTGCGGCAGCAGATAGAGCGACGGATAGGCGAAATTCGGCACACTGTCATGGAAATCGAAGCCGGCGATTTGTCACAACGCATTCCAGTCTCAGGTACCGACGAATTTGGTCGATTGAACACAGACATAAACCGGATGCTGGATCGGATTGAGCAGTTGATGGAAGGCGTGCGTCATGTGTCCAACGCGATTGCACACGATTTGCGTACCCCATTGAGCCGAATACGCACCCGGTTGGAAGCCGCTGTGCGTGCAGAGATGGAGGTGGAAGGGTTCTGCTTCGCAGCCAATGCGGCCATTCAGGACATTGATGACCTCATGCTGGTTTTCGAAAAATTGTTACAAATTGCCGAGGCGGAATCCGGTGTACGCAGCACGTCGTTTGAATCAGTTGACCTCGACCGCATTGCACGGGACATGGTTGAATTGTATGATGCCGAGGCTGAGGCGCGAGGCATTGCGTTGCGTGTTTTCCCGGTTCAGTCCCATGCCGTGCCGGGGTTGGGGGATCGGAATTTGTTGGCCAATGCATTGGCGAGTTTGATTGATAATGCCATTAAATACAACCAGTCAGGAGGGTGGGTGGAAGTCCGCGCCCTGTCCGCAGGGCACGAATTACGTTTGGAAGTGCGGGACAACGGCGCCGGAATTCCACAGGCGGAGCTGCCCAAAGTCACCACCCGTTTTTACCGTGTTGATCAAAGCCGCAACCTGCCTGGAAATGGACTGGGTTTATCGATCGTTTCCGCCATCGCCAGTTTGCATGGGGGACAGTTAGTGTTGAGCAATACAGACAATGGCTTCATGGCGGTTATCGTGTTGCCGGTTTGACGGGTGCGGGTGGACAGGTCTTTTTGTTCCCAACCAGTCTCCCATGGTGATATATCCGTAATTCGCCGGGTTCAAATGGTAGCCATGGTGCGCATGACGAGAGGGGTTCTGTTGCAATAAGCGTCACGTCTTGCGCACCTGTTTCCGGGCTGGGGTCATGATGCTCCAAATAATGAAGCCGATCATGGGCATAAGCCACGAGGTATTCGCCGTCGGACATCAGGAAATTGAACTGTCCGTAGGTGGCAATGGTTTCAGCCACGCGCGCGACAGTTTCGTGCCAGGGTTCCCCTGTCAGCGGTGCTGTGACAGGGGGTTGCTGTGCGATGTGTCCAAGCAGGTAACAAAAGGCGTATTCGGAATCGGTTTGCCCATCGGGACAGCATACGATTTGTTCACTGGCTTTTTCTACGACGACAATTTCCGGGATAAACCCATTGTGAGCAAACACCCACTCCTTGCCGCAGCACTCGTGTTTGAACGGATGGGTGTTCGCAACCGTGTTAATTAGCGGAAATTTCGCTTTACGTACGTGTGCAAGAATCAGGTTGGAACAGAGTGTTGAACTGACGTGCACGTACAGCTCGCTTTGAACAGCAGGCAGCGGTTCCTTAAAGAGATGAAAGCGGCCGTTTTCCTGATATGAAATGCCCCAGCCATCCGGATTATCCCCGGCACCTCCACCGCGAGTGCGCAAATCGTTGAGGCACCATGCTGCGGCAATCGGCGCACTGCTGTTCAAACCAAAAAGCTCGCACATCCTTATTCTCCACTGTGTTTCTCTACAAGGATTGCCTGTCGGTCTGAATCAGGAAAGCCGGTTGCTGGTGGATGTGATGCAACCAGCAAAAGTGCGCAAAATCCGCCATCGACTGAATCCATTGACGGGCAACCGCGTTGCGGTTTGTGATGCTACGGCGGTTCAAATCCAAAGGTTTCCTAACCCGGATTTTACACAAATTGACGCGCGCCCTCGCTTGTCTATTGATTGATATAAAAGATTTTGTTCTGTCGGGCGTATGAATCACTACGCCACTCCTTCTCAAAACTTCCCAATCAATCAATGCCCTGTGCGATCATCACGCGAATTTGTGCAAAATCCGGGCTAAAATGTAACGATTTCACTGGCCTCACTCATTAACATGCTCAGTGCTTTCATTGAGCTTTTTGTGACACCGGGCAAAAGATAAGCTTCTTCCCAACCCATTTTTCGCATTGTGGCGCCGCATATCAAGACTTGCATGCCCATTTCCATCATTTCGTAAAACAGATCCCGGGAAGCATTGTCTTTTTCAAGCTTCTGGTCGGCAAGTTTTGCGCCCTCTTCAACTAAAAACATGACGACATCTTTATTGTCTGCCAGCAATGCGCCCGCCAGCCGCACGGCGGTGAAGGCACGGTTGTCGGCAGATTCCGGCGAAGAATGCAAAATAATTAATGAGTTCGTCATCATTGCGCCTTCTATGCAGGATTCAGTCGGGGGTGGGTCTCTTCGGCGCGCAAGGCCACATACAGACCTGACAAAGCCAGCATCACAGCAGTAAACCAGAATGCCGTAACGATGCCATTGCCCCATTGTGCCACGAAACCCAGCGCAATTGCACCAATCGCATAACCCGTATCGCGCCAGTAACGGTAAGTACCCAGCGCGGAGCTGCGCCAATTGGGGTGTGAAATATCCGCGACCGCAGCGATCAGATTGGGATAAAGCAATGCCATGCCTGCACCCATGATCACGGCACTGATTGTCCATGCGGTCATGCCCTGCACCAAGGGCACAGTGAAGACACCTATGCCGAGTAACCACAGCCCTGCAATGATCGGTTTTTTACGGCCGATGGCATCTGACAACGCACCGGTTAAAAGTTGGGAAGCGCCCCAGACCAAGCCATATATGGCGGTCACCCAGCCAATCTGGATCAGGCTTAAACCCCGGTCATGCAAAAAAACCGGGAACAGCACCCATAATAACGCATCGGCAATCTTGTTCACAATGCCCGCCTGACAGAGCGCATTCATGGTTGGATGGCGAAAGGACACGAGAGTGAAAATTTCCCAGGTTCCGGGATGAGCCGATACACCCTGCGGGAAGCGTGGCTGATGTCCAATATAAGCCCCGGACGCATGTTCAACGCTTTCGGCCTTTGCCCAGGGCAGGGTTTCGCGCACAAACAACATGGCGATTAATGCAGCAATCACAATCACCGTCAGTGTGAAGCCAAACAGGGCGAGTCGTGGCCCATAAATCACAGTTAAATACCCAGTCGCCAAACCGCCCAGGCCGACTGCCGCATAACCGGCGAATTCATTGACGCCAGTGGCGAATCCACGCTGGTCTGCGCGGGTAATGTCCACCTTGCTCGTGACAGTCATGCTCCAGGCAAACCCCTGATTAATACCGAGAAAAATATTCGCTGCCACGATCCAGCCCCAATTGGGCGCATAAAGAATCATAAAAGGAATCGGAATGGCCGCCAGCCAACCCAACAGCAATACTTTTTTACGGCCTATGCGTTCGGACAGACGACCCGCGACAAAATTCAGGATGCCCTTCACGAAGCCGAATGAAACCACAAAAGACATCAAAAAAAGGAAAGATCCTTTGGGCACGCCGAAATCCTGGCTCAACACTGGCAGGACGTTTCGTTCCATCCCGATCATCAAGCCGACGAAAAATACCTGAATCGCCTGTTGAATAAACTGATTCAGGTTGGCGCGGATGCCACGTGTGTAGAGTAATTTTTCAGTTTTAATGTTTGTTGTATTGTTCATCGCTAGCGTTGTCCTCGTTGTGCTCAAGCAGCAATATTCGCCGCAACCATTTTGTCCATTTCAGCCGGGCGCGGTGGAATCTCACTGGTGAGATAGCTCACAAATTCGTCTCTGTCGGTGATTTTCAATCCCGGATTAAAGCGCTTTTCGAACCCGATGGTCGAAGAGGGTTTACCGGAAAGGCCTGCGCCGCAGACACTGCCCGCCTGATGACCGGGGAAGATTTCTGTCGCATCGGGCAAGCTCAACAGTTTTGCATGGACGCTGTCAAATAACATGCCCGCCATGGCTTTTTCACGGCCGGCAAGGTCAGGACGCCCAATGCTGCCGACAAACAGGGTGTCGCCCGTCATCACAAACCAGGGTTCTGCACCACGACGTTTGTCGGTCACCAGCAGACAGATGCTGTCCATGGTATGGCCTGGCGTGTGCAATATTTTAATTTCTACGTTGCCTGCTTCGATGATTTCCTTGTCGTGCAGTGGCTGGACCGGAAATTTGACCAGGGATGCATCGCTTTCGTGCAGACAATAGGGCGCGCCAACCAGCTCAGCGAGTTTTCTGCCGCCTGAGTAATGGTCAGCATGAATATGTGTGTCGATCACGTGGCTGATTTTGACATTGGCTTTTTGGGCTTCCTCAATAAACCACGCCTCGTCACCTGCGACCACGTCCACCGCAATGGCTTTGCCCAGTGTGCCGCAACCCAGGAAGTAGGATAGTGAAGACTCTTTTGTGGCCAGTTGCTTAAAAAACATGATTGCTCTCCTGTCGGGGAAATTTGGCAAAATTTGCCAGGAAATAGATAAATCAATCTAATGATTGTTAGATTGATTAAAGCATGATTGATTGTTCGGCGTCAATATAAAATTATTGCCTGATGCTTGTTGGCGTGAATGGGTAGCGTTAATTTCCGTTGACAAGCATGGCGAATCGCTATCGAAG
Source organism: Pseudomonadota bacterium (assembly GCA_021786845.1). Lineage (GTDB taxonomy): Bacteria > Pseudomonadota > Gammaproteobacteria > Burkholderiales > Sulfuriferulaceae > Sulfuriferula. The sequence goes on from JAJYMO010000005.1 coordinate 9,611, forward strand.
TGTGTTTATACCAACAGATAACGGCGTTCAAGACAGAGGCTTGTTGATCACGTGATGAAGCGATAAACGTCTGTGTTTAACTCAAACAATCCATCAGAACGTGAGATGTCACTGTAAATTGCCTGTCCCTGCTTGCGCAGGCTAAATGAACTGTTGGGTGTTGAATTGGATTGTTGTCTGGCGGATTCAATTGATATGTTGAGATGAATGCGCTGCTTTTCTGAAAATTGCACCATAGTGGTATGGAGGCAGCTCAACCAGTGTTTCCAGTTCAAAGCCAGCCGGTTCGACCAATGCCTGTGTCTGCCCGGGTGACAGGCGAAGCTCGGTGCGTGGCCCGCGTGGTTGCCCCAGTACCGCCGTTTGTTCCCGTGCGAT
>JAJYMO010000029.1:0-3798 GCA_021786845.1 Pseudomonadota bacterium
TATTTACTAAGCCAGTTTGAAACCGGCAACTGAATTTTTCAGATCAGAAGCCAATACGGAGAGTTCTCCTACCGAAGCGGTGGTTTCTTGCGTGCGCGAGGTGGTTTGCTCGGTAATATGCTGGATTGACTGCATGGCGTGCGTGACTTTTCCGGCCGTGATCGCCTGTAGTTCCGTAGACGATGAAATGTTTTGGATCAGTGTGGCCAAACTGCGCGACACCTGCTCAATTTCACGTAGCGCCTGTCCGGCGGCATCGGATAAACGCGCACCTTCCACCACGCCCTGGGTACTTGTTTCCATGGCAGAAACAGCGTCTTGCGTGTCCGCCTGAATTGTTTTAACAATCGCAGCGATTTGTTTCGTGGCTTGGCCGGAACGTTCAGCAAGTCGTTGAACCTCTTCGGCCACCACGGAAAATCCCCTCCCCGCTTCTCCAGCTGCCGCAGCCTGGATGGCGGCATTCAATGCCAGCACGTTGGTTTGTTCAGTAATGTCAGAAATCAGTTCGACAATTTCACCAATTTCTTGGGATGATTCACCCAGACGCTTGATTCGCTTGGAGGTTTCTTGAATGTCTTCCCGGATACTGTTCATACCCGTGATGGAGTTTTCTACCGCTTGCGCACCTTTTTCAGCAGCTTCCAACGATTGCGAGGCCACCTGCGCGGATTGCTGGGCACTGAGAGAGACTTCATTAATGGATTGCGTCATGTCCATAATCGCGGAGGAGGTGTCCTTAATTTCTTGCGATTGAAGCTGCGCTGCAGTGAGCAATTCGTCTGAAATGGTTTGGGTTTTCCCTGTGGTGTAGGTCAATTGCTCAGTCGCATGGTTAATACCCCCAACCAGCGTTCGCAATTCATCAATGGTGTAATTGATGGAGTCTGCAATGGCACCGGTTAAATCTTCTGAAACTGTGGCATTCGTAGTCAAATCGCCGTCGGCCAGATCACCCAATTCATTTAAAAGTCGCAAAATAGCCTGTTGATTACGTTTGTTTTCAACTTCGTTTTGCTGTATTCGTCGTTGTGATTCATTGGCGTCGATTGCGCCATACATGATCAAACTGGCCAGGCCCAGCAAAGCGGCAATAATGGCAAAAATATTACCAATGAGCCCTAAGTGGCTGTAGGCCGCAGTGAGATTTTGCGTATTGTTACTTAAATCGTTGTGTACGGACAGTGCGCGATAGGCGTTGCGCAAGTTTAATATCTCTTGCAGGTGCTGATTGGAAATAGTTAAATCTCTGTTAAAACTGCTCCAGGTGTTGGAGAGCGCCATGAGAGCGTTGTGCGCATTTGGATCGGTAACGGCTTGTACGCCAAGTGCAGTATCGCCATACTGTAAACTGTTTAGTGTCGAGCCTATTTGCTTTGAGTCTTCGTTGAGTTGGCGCAAGACCGAAACATCTGTTTGTCCCGGGTTCGCCGTTGCCGTAGCAGCTGAAACGGAGGCTCGGCCAGGCTGGCTGAGCAGGCGCATCATCCGGATGATATTAACTTGCATTTGTTGTGTTAACTCAACCAGATAATTAGCTTGTTTCACTTGAGCTTTCGAACCTGAATTTGTGAGTTGGTCAGCACTGGTTTGTGCCTTCATTTGAAGGGTGTTGGCTTGGTTATCAAGGTTAACCAATTCATCATAACCATTGATTAATATCTGTTTTTTTTGTTCTATTTGATTAAGGAGCGTTTCTTTGGACGCCCAGTTTTGTTGCAAATTGACAAGTTGCGGTTGAATTGCTTTGGGTGAAGGGGCTAAACCAAAGCCACCTTTAATCAGGGTATCAAGATAATGATTAAATTCCCGCACGCCTGTTTGTAATGGAGAAAAGGCAACAGGGTTGCCGGCGGTGGCTTGAAGTGCTGTTAAGTCAATACGTTGCAACAACATTCTCATCTCGACGCTCGTGGTAATGTAACGCTCTTTGTTGTTGGAATGTACATTGCTTAGAATGAGTAACAGACCGGTAATGATCAACATTGAGATGGCTATTGCCAAAGTCAGAAATTTTTGTTTTCCGACTGGCAAGTGTCCAATAAATGGAATTAATGCAACTGTTTTTGGAGCGCTCTTGTTCAGTTCGTTCATGAACATCGTGGTGTTGCCAGTGGGGGCATTTTTTTCTTTTGGGTGATCGGATACGGTGGGTTCGAATGCCATGCTGAATCTCCAAATCTTGTTTAAATTTTAATAAATCAATGGGTAGAACTGACCGTTAAAAAATCTTCACTTGAAATCAGGTCGGCTAAATCGATCTTTTGCCAAATCTGATTGTCACCATCGAGATAGCAGTTACCAGCCCAGCTGGATGTTGTGGGGCTTTGAGTGGCTTGCATGGAGTCGATGTTGCGCAAACCCAGTGTCTGATCAACCAATAAAGCGACTTGGGTTGAAAAATGCGGGCGCGTGAGGAGTAGCCGGTTGTTTGGGTCGGTGCGGGTTTCCCCCAGTTTCGCATAAGCGGACAGATCAACGACGGTATAGAGCCTGCCTCGTATATTGGTGACACCCAGAAACCACGATTTGGTGAAAGGTACGGGAACCCAGGGAAGAGGTGCAATGACCTCGCTGATCTCCGTTAAGCCGATCAGCCAGTTTTTGTTTCCGACTTGAACCGCCAGGAAACTGTTGACAGAGGGGCGTGCGGTAGATTCTTGTATCCGTAAGCTGAGCTTGGTTTGGAAATCTCTCAGGTTCAAGTGTTTAGACATCGATGCGTACCTTGCGAGTCATGTATTTAAGTCCAAATAACCCATTGGGCGGCTCTGCGAACCTGCGCGAGTGCTGGCGGTCGATTTGTAGCCATTCCCCCGGCGTGTTTGTTACCCGCAGTGATGGACTTCTCTCCATCTGAAAAACCGTCCTGCAATTTGCCTCGCCATTATCTCGCCTTCTAATGGATTGTTTGGATTAAAGTGAACGAACTATTTTCAATAAGGCTTCTTTATCAACGGGTTTAATGATGTAGTTGACCGCGCCTTGTCGAAAACCCCATATTTTGTCGGTTTCCTGGTCTTTGGTGGTGCATAAAATGACAGGAATATGTTTTGTGTCTTCTGCTTTTGTGATCGTGCGGGTTGCCTGAAAGCCATTTAAATCCGGCATGATGACATCCATGATAATTAAATCAGGCTGCAATTTCTTCGCCATTTCTATTCCATCTTTACCATTTTCAGCCAATTCAACGCGATAGCCATGTTTAGTGAGTAGTGTTGATAAAAAATGACGTTCTGTGGGTGAGTCATCAACAACAAGAATTGTTTGGACAGCCATGATTAGATCCTTTGGGTTGATTATACGGATTCTGAAGTTTTGGCGTAACGCCGCACGACAGTCAGCAGGGTATCTTTGGTAAATGGTTTGGTCAGGTATTCGCTTGAACCAACCATTCGGCCCCGCGCTTTATCAAACAGACCATCTTTGCTCGATAGCATGATGACAGGAATGTGACTGAATTTTGGATTTTTTTTTATGAGTGCGCACGTTTGATAGCCATCCAGACGCGGCATCATGATGTCAAGAAAAATGATATTTGGGTGGCTGTCAGTAATTTTTGCCAGGGCGTCAAAACCATCTTCAGCTAAAATAATTTCACAGCCCGATTGCTTGAGAAAAATTTCAGCGCTCCGCCGTATGGTATTGCTGTCGTCAATCACCATGACCCTGACTTCGGTTAGATTCTGATTCTCGGTCACATCGCCCCCAATATCACTTATTGTTTTATTGTCACGCTTTTGCTGCTGGCATACAAAAGATTGCCAGCACATACATACAGAAATTATTTTTGCTGTT
>JAJYMO010000029.1:4100-36317 GCA_021786845.1 Pseudomonadota bacterium
CGCACCGCATTCTGGACAAGTCCAGTTCATCGGCACGTCTTCCCACCGGGTTCCGGGTGTAATGCCGTCTTCCGGGCAGCCTTCTTCTTCATGATAGATGTACCCGCACAGCATGCAAATGTAACTGTTGTAAACCGCTGGCATCAATGTTCCTAAATTATCGGGTAAAATAACACATCCTGTCCACCACGCCCTGTTTTTGGCCCGGTTATTTATTATGACACAGAACCATCCTCCTGTTGTGTTGACTTTCGCGGCTTCAGATCCTACTGGTGGAGCAGGCGCACAAGCGGATATTTTAACTTTGACCAGTATGGGTTGTTTGGCCTTGTCGGTGTTAACTGCGATCACGGCACAAGATACGGTTGGCGTCGAAAATTATTGGCCACTGGATGCGGATTGGATTGCAGATCAGGCCCGTTGTTTGCTGGAAGATATTCCTGTTGCTGCTTTCAAAGTCGGGATGGTGGGCAGTATGGCCGCCGCCGCCGCCATCGCTTCAATTGTTGCTGATTATCCTGATGTGCCACTGGTGTTTGATCCGGTGCTGGCTTCTGGTCGGGGAGATGATTTAAGCGACGAGGATACGCTGTCCGCTATTGTGGATCTGTTGATTCCGCAAACAACTGTTTTAACACCCAATACGCTGGAGTTGCGCAATTTGGTGCGTGAATTTTCTCCGGGTGATGAGGACGATGATTTGGCAAAATGTGCCGGGGTGCTGTTGGGTTCGGGTTGCGAATATGTGCTGGTGACTGGTACGCATGAGCCTGTTCCACAAGTGATTAATACCTTGTATGACCAGAGTGGGATGGTACGTCAAGATGCATGGAACCGTTTGCCGGGAAGTTATCACGGGTCGGGGTGTACACTTGCCGCCGCCATTGCTGCGACCCTGGCGCGAAAAATGAGTGTGGCGGAGGGGGTGTATGAAGCTCAGGTATTTACCTATGAAAGCTTGCGGGCAGGGTTCCGTCCCGGCATGGGGCAATATCTGCCCAACCGGTTGTACTGGGCTAACCGGGAGGGGTGAAATGATTTCAGGTTTGTATGCCATTACAAGGGAAACGGACAATACGGCACAGCTGCTGGCTGACGTGACTGCTGTATTAAATGGCGGCGCACGCACAGTGCAATACCGGGATAAAAGTGGGGATGTGGCACGGCAGCACGAACAGGCGAGTGTATTGATGACCTTGTGTCGTCGTTATCACGTCCCTTTTATTGTGAATGATAGCCTGAGGCTGGCGGATTTGATTGGCGCCGATGGGGTGCATCTGGGGCGGGATGATGGTACGGTACGTGAGGCACGGATTATTTTGGGCCCTGAACGTATGGTAGGCGTGTCCTGTTATCACTCTTTGGATTTGGCTTTGGCAGCACAGGAAGCAGGCGCCGATTATGTGGCTTTTGGCCGGTTTTTCTCTTCGGGGACCAAGCCCAATGCCACACCGGCGGAACTGTCTTTGTTGCGTCAGGCGACCTATCAAATTCACCGGCCGATCGTCGCAATCGGTGGGGTAACGCTGAGCAATGCGAATCACTTGATTTCTGCCGGTGCGGATGCGGTAGCGGTGATCGGTGCTTTGTTTGACCGCCAGGATGTTGAAGAGGCCGCCAGGCAGTTTGCGGATTTGTTTGTCGATGAGACGGAAGACTAGTGGAAGATGAATGAGGAAAAAATGAGTAAAAGTCAGGCATTGTTTGAACGGGCGCAGCAACATATTCCGGGTGGCGTTAATTCTCCGGTGCGCGCATTTCGTTCTGTGGGAGGAACCCCGCGTTTTTTTGAACGGGCCAGTGGGGCGCGGTTGTGGGACGTTGACGGGCAGGAATACATTGATTACGTCGGTTCTTGGGGGCCGATGATACTCGGCCATGCTCACCCGCAGGTGATTGATGCCGTGCAGCATGCTGTATCGCGAGGTTTGAGTTTTGGGGCGCCCACGGAAGCAGAGGTGACGCTCGCTGATTTGTTGTCGCAATTGATCCCCAGCCTGGAAATGGTGCGACTGACCAGTTCAGGAACGGAAGCTACCATGAGTGCGCTGCGATTGGCGCGAGGATATACTGGACGCGACTATATTGTGAAATTTGCCGGTTGTTATCATGGACATGGTGATTCTTTACTGGTTAAGGCAGGGTCGGGTGCATTAACCTTTGGTCAACCCGATTCGGCAGGCGTGCCGGCGTGTTTGGCTGAGTTAACGGTGGTGCTGGATTATAATAATACGCAACAATTGGCAGAAACCTTCGCAAAAATGGGGTCGCAGATTGCTGCGGTCATCATAGAGCCTGTTGTGGGTAATATGAACTTGATTGTGCCGACATCCGAATTTTTGAATACCCTGCGCGAATTGTGCACACAGTATGGTTCGGTGCTCATTTTTGATGAAGTGATGACTGGTTTTCGGGTCGCGCTAGGGGGCGCGCAAGCGCTCTATGGCATTACACCTGATTTATCCACTTTTGGCAAGGTGATTGGCGGCGGTATGCCGGTGGGCGCCTTCGGGGGCAGAAAAGACATCATGCGCCTGCTGGCCCCGTTGGGACCGGTTTACCAGGCTGGAACGCTATCGGGCAATCCGGTGGCAGTTGCCGCAGGCCTGGCAACTTTACAATTGCTGCAAATCCCCGGGTTTTATGAACGTCTGGGTGCGGCAACGCGCAGTTTGGTTGAAGGCTTGAGCGCCCAAGCGCATGCATATTGCATTGCATTCTCTGCACAGTCAGTGGGTGGCATGTTTGGGATGTATTTCCGTGCCGGCGTGCCACAGCATTTCGATGAAGTCATGACCAGTGACCAGAAAATGTTTAATCGATTTTTCCACGGTATGCTGGCGCAAGGGGTCTATTTTGCACCTTCTGCATTTGAGGCAGGGTTTGTGTCCAGCGCACACGGTGAACAGGAAATCGCACTCACTTTGGCTGCCGCGAATCGGGTATTTGGCGAGTTGGCTGGATGAGCGCTTTTAGCGCTGGCTTTGCATTCATTCACGTCAATTGATTCATGCGGCGATGGTGCAAAATAGTATTGTAAAAAATCAGAATCAGCATTAATGCCTATTGGTAAAAACAAACCCGGATGTTGCATCGTGCAAAATCCGGGCTGGGAACTGATGGCTAAACCAATACAGTGATCGTTTCTATTCCAGATTGAAATGGCTATAACGTGCCATAGGAATGCAAACCCGACAAGAACATGTTGACACCGAGGAAGGCAAACACGGTGACGAACAAACCAATCACCGCCCACCAGGCGAGAAACGCGCCGCGCAAACCTTTTACCAGTCGGATATGAAGCCATGCGGCATAGTTAAGCCAAACAATTAAAGCCCAAGTTTCCTTGGGATCCCAGGACCAATACCCGCCCCACGCTTCTGCCGCCCAAAGAGCGCCCAATATGGTGGCAATGGTGAAGAACCCGAATCCAACAGAAATGGATTTGTACATGAGATCATCAAGCACATCCAGGGACGGTAAGCGCGAAGCCAGTATGCCACGACTTGCCAGTAACCACGCCACAGCCACCATTGCGGCAAGTGAAAATGAGCCATAGCCAATAAAATTAGCGGGTACGTGTAATTTCATCCAGTAGGATTGTAATGCGGGAACCAAAGGCTGGATATTTTGTGCGTGGCGATCAAAGGCGTACCACAGCAAAAACCCAACGGCGGCGGTGATGACCGGCAGCACAAATGCACCCAATGTGCGGTTGGCGTAACGCGCTTCGTAATACAGGTACAGCAGCGCAGTAATGATGGAAAACAGCACAAACACTTCATACAGGTTGGAAATAGGGATGTGACCGACATCGGGACTAATCAGATACGATTCATACCAGCGAACCAGTAAGCCGATGATACCCATCGCCACTGCACTCCATGTCAGCCCGCTCGCTACCACACCGGCAAATTTTGAGCGTGTGACCAAAGCCAACCAATAGGTCAGGGTGGCCAGCACAAACAGTGTACTCATCCACATAATGGCTGACTGACTGGCAAACAGATATTTAAGAAAAAAAGCGTGTTGCGCGCGACCCAAATCGCTATGGTAATCAAGGATGGCGAGCAAGCTGGTCACGACGGTGGTGACGATTAAAATTCGCAAAGGTTTCCATAGCCAGCCCATCACAGAAAAAATCGCAGCAAAACCAAACAAAAAACTTTTTTCGTAGCTGTCCATGTACTGACCGTATTGATTGAATGCGTATAACGCACCCGACCATAATAGCGCGGTATACAACCAGTCAATGATGCTTAGCGAAACCAGAAAATTGGGGCGGGGCAATGTGTGGACAGAAGACATTTCAAGATTCCTTAATAAGGTCAGCAAGGTGCTCACACCGCTGGGTAAATTCGGTTTCAAAATCTAGAGTAACACGGTTGGCAGACATGGCAAACAGGAGATGTCCGGGTTTGAGTAATAGCCACAGTCTGCGTTCTTGCACAAAAAACATCGTAAATACACCCAGAACCAGTAAAAACGATCCAAAAAATACAATATTCTTACCCGGCGAACGTGTTAATTGCAAGCCTGAGGATTGGACCTGATCAAAACTGGAAAGTTGCAAATAGACGGGCGCGCCATAGTAGAGCGAGTCATTGATCGCATTGAGGCTGTCACGCAAAAACCAGCCGGTTGCATCATCCATTTTGGGTAAAATTTGTCCAGCCTGGGTTTGCGTGATGAGATAGGCTTGCCATGCTGAAAGTTCCAGAATCTTTAAATAGGCTTGCGCTGCCTGATCGCGTTGGTTGGCAGGAATATTGTGTTCAATAAAGTCAGACAATCCTGAATAGCCATCTTTGGAAAACAGCGTTAGTTCTTTGACTGTGCTACGTATCAGCTGTTGTTGGGCGTTGATGTCGTGCGGCAGGACGCTCTGCGCAAAACGTTTCGCAATTTCTGGGTATAAGCTGGGGGTTAACATGGCAGCCCGTAAACGCATAAACCCATCCAGCGTGAATTGTGGGTCCAGCGGCATACGCAAATAGTGGTAAGGCTGGTTGGGCATGGTGCGCATTCCAGATACCATGAACCAGCGGCCATCGATTAAGATGGGCAACATGAAGTTGCTGTATTCCCGGGCCTGGCCATCAGGGGTGCGTAATTTGTATTCAAAACTTGGTCCCTCATTACGCAAGTTTTTATGGTCAGCGACGGCATTGCCACCAAAGCTCGTCTTGCTGGGCGTGCTCATGCCTGCATCTTGAATGTTGAAGGGGTGAAAATCACCGAACTCCACACTCAAGTGTTGACCGTCCACATCCAGAGGGGATTGGTCATGCACGCTGCCAGCGAAAGGAAGCCAGGTGGCCTGGTTTTTTGATAAATCCCAGGCTTTTAATTTGAAATGTGTGCCGCCATCACCGAAGCTGGACTGGTAAATGGCAATGCCTTTATAAATAAGGGGGTGGTTGACAGTAATGGTGCGGGTCATGACGGGTTGGTCTGATCCCTTGTCAAACACCTGAATTTCGCTGGCAAAGGCTTTGGGTTGGCCTGTAGAGTAGTGTTCGATGTGGAATTTTTTCAAACCGACGCGAAACGGCAGTTCTTGCACCAGATAACCGTCACCCACATTCAAAAAGACCACATCAGCGCTGCTGCCTTCAGGAAGGGTGACATTGCCCCTGAAGGACAGGTTATTGACAGACAGGCGGCTTATCGCTGGCACCTGACTGACTGGAATGTCACGCGTTTCGATGTGTTTCAAGCCAAAAGCTTGCTCGAATTGCAAAGGAAGATTGCCATCGATTAAACCCCCCAGGCAAATCATCACAATGGCACCGTGGGTAAACATATACCCAAGGCGATTAAAACTGCCTTTTTTCCCGGCAAGCAAAACCGAATCCCCTTGTATGCGTTCGCGGTATTGAAACCCCTGGTGGGCGAGGTATTCTTTTAACAAAGGAAGTGGATTGCCCTGGGTAGAAAATTCTGCCTGATGATGAAAGTGACGCAGCGATTGTTCGGTTGCTTGTTCACGGAAATTGCGCATGTCGCGCAGCATGGCGGGCAAATTTCGGTAAATACATGTGCTGGTGGAGATGACTAAAAAAGCCAGAATGGTGACAAACCACCAGGTGTGATACACATCAAACAAGCCCAGCCATTTAAAAGCAGTAAACCAGTATTGACCAAATTTGATGACGTAATCCGCATAGGGTTGGTTTTGTTTCAACACGGTGCCTATGACAGAGGCAATTGCCAACAGCGAAAAAAGGCTAATGGCAAAACGCATGGAGCTGAATAGCTCGTAGATTGCGCGCGTGGGGTGGTTAGAGTTTTTTGTCATAGTGGTGGGGCATGTCCTGAAACAAAAAGGGCGGCTCGCGCCACCCCCCGTGATGTTAGGGCTCGTTAATGAATAATTGCGCCTAAATTAAAGTAGTCACAGCCCGGCGGGTTGCCGCAGTTATTCATTAACGAGCCCTCAGCCAGTAGATTAACCAAGCTTTTTTTCAAACTGCTTGCGTGCAGTCTGAACAAAAATGCTTATTTATTGCAATCCGGAAACATATTCGGCAACGGCTTTCATTTGCTGATCTGTTAACCGTTGTGAGATGGTTTCCATCATTTTTCCGCCATCGTTGGTACGCTGTGCCAAACGGAAATTGTTCAGCTGAGTGTAGACATACTCACTGTGCTGTCCAGCCAGACGAGGAAATTGTGCCGGGATGCCTGCACCCGTGGGGCCATGACAAGCTGCGCATGCTGGCACACCACTGCCCGCATCGCCGCCTTTGTATATTTTTTCGCCGGCAGCTGCCAGCACAGGATCTTTGGCAACGCCGGGTTTTGGTATTTGTTCAGAGAAGTAAGCGGCCAGATTTTTGATGTCATCCGGCGTCAGGCTGGCAGCCATACCATTCATAATGGCATTTACCCGTTTACCAGATTTGAAATCCGTCAGTTGCTTAGTGATATACTCTTTACCTTGACCAGCGAGGCTGGGCGTGGTCGGTACGACGCTGTTTCCATCCGCGCCGTGACAGGCGGAGCAGACATTGGCAACAAGTTGCTGCGCTTTGGCTGGGTCACCGTTGGCATCTTCAGCATGAGAAAATGGTGAAGTGAAAAGAGTTGCGAGTAATGCAAACATCAGGGTGTTTTTCAATTGTAAGCTCCTCATACCTTAAACATGTTTAAAAATAAGATGTTACCTGTGATTCGTTCTTAACGCCAGCCTGTGGCATTCAAATACCCTATTAGGATACATTTTTCATGAATCTGATGCAAGCAGCAGAATTTTATATTACGGTAAATCACTTGCGCGATTTGCCTAAAGAGAGCCAGATTGAAATCGCATTTGCCGGTCGGTCCAATGCAGGTAAATCTAGTGCAATCAATACAATGGCAAATAGAACTCGTCTGGCATTTGTCAGCAAAACGCCGGGCCGAACTCAGCATATTAATTATTTTGCTTTAGGCAATGAGCGCTTCCTGGTCGATTTGCCCGGTTATGGTTATGCTCGCGTACCTGGGGTGGTCAAAGATCATTGGCGCGGACTGCTCAGCGATTATTTGCAGCACCGTATTCCTTTGCGAGGTTTGGTGCTGATTATGGACATACGCCGCCCATTGACCGAATTGGATCGGGTGATGCTGGACTGGTTTTTGCCAACGGGTAAGCCCGTGCATTGTTTGCTCACTAAAAGCGATAAACTGAGCAATGGGGTTGCGCAGTCGACTTTGCGAGTAGTGCGTGCAGAATTGTTGGAATTATCGCCGCACTTTAGTGTGCAGCTGTTTTCCAGTTCAAAAAAAACAGGCGTGGAGGAAGCAGAAACCGTGTTGGCGCGTTGGCTGGCACCAATGGAAACCCAAGAAATTTTTGCGATTGACAAAGATCCGGTTTAAAATCGAGCCCGACAGACCGTTGGGCAAAAAAAGACCTCGGTTAAGGGGAAGTAAACCGAGGTCTAAACGTCCCGGCTTGCTGCCAGGACACCCGCTCAGGGAGGAGAAGCGGGAGACGACTAGAGGTCATCTGCTTACGTAGAGAAGCCAGAATGAAATTAAGTTCCATTGATGTTCTTTTTTATTTGAATTTAATATGGAGAATTAAACATTATCGGTGTCCCGGGTCGGATAATGGATAGACCATGCGGCATGGTTGCGCAGAATTTTGTTTTAGCAATTAAGGTCACCGTTTTTGATTTGCCGTTACCAGGTTAAACGGCGTTGGGTTGTATGGCGATGAGGGATTCAGATGAGCGAAAGTGCGATATTTTCAGGGATGCGTTTGCGGCGGATGCGACGAGACGATTTTAGTCGCCGGTTGATGCGGGAAAATGCATTGACGGTTAATGACCTGATTTACCCGGTATTTGTATTGGATGGAGAGGGTCGCACAGAGTGCGTGCCTTCCATGCCTGGCGTAGAGCGTAAATCTTTGGATATTCTGCTTGATGAGGCTGCTCGCTGCGTGGCATTGGGTATCCCCGCCCTGGCGATCTTTCCTGTCATAGACCCGGAATTCAAATCGCTGGATGCCGCAGAAGCATACAATCCGGATGGTTTAGTACCAAGCGTGGTGCGTGCTTTGAAACAGGCCTGGCCGCAACTTGGTATCATTACGGATGTGGCATTGGATCCGTATACCAGTCATGGGCAGGATGGTTTGGTGGATGGGGGAGGGTATGTGTTGAATGACGAAACCATCGCCGTGTTATGTCAACAGGCACTGTGCCATGCCCAAGCTGGTGCGGATGTGGTGGCACCGTCGGATATGATGGATGGACGAGTGGGTGCGATTCGCAATATATTGGATCGGCACGGCCTCATTCACACCAAAATTTTGGCCTACTCGGCGAAGTACGCGTCGTCGTTTTATGCGCCATTTCGCGATGCAGTGGGTTCGGCAAAACAGCTTGGTGTGTCCAGTAAAGAAACCTACCAGATGGATCCGGCCAATGCGGATGAGGCGCTACGAGAAGTGGCGCTGGATGTGCAAGAAGGTGCAGACATGGTGATGATTAAGCCCGGCTTGCCCTATCTGGATATCGTGTACCGGGTAAAATCCCGTTTTTCTTTGCCTACTTTTGTGTATCAGGTGAGTGGTGAATACGCCATGCTCAAGGCCGCCGCGCTACAGGGGTGGCTGGATGAGCGACAATGCGTGCTGGAATCGCTTTTGGCGTGCAAGCGTGCTGGAGCAGACGGCGTATTAACCTATTATGCCTTGCAAGTTGCGGAGTGGTTGTCCAGGGATTGATTCAATCCCGATACCGCGCTTGAGGTGCTCCCGTCGGGGTTTTGAATATGACGCGCATCCCGTTGAACGTGTGAATAGCTGTGCTGTGTGCCTGTAAACAATATTCTCTGTGATCATGTCACGAATTTATGTGATCGCCGGGTTAATTTGTGGGGCCTCGGCGCGCAGCATTAAGGTCAACTGTTTCAGTGAGACACGTTTTGGTATGCCGGAGCCGATAACACGACCCGTGTTACGCAAAGCCTGCCGTGCCAAAACGGTCAGTATAATCTCGTTGGACTCGTCGAGGAGCCTGTAACACGGCACGATTCGCTGGCTTTGAGATGAAGCAGGGCGGGCTTGGGCTTGCTGGAATTTTATTTTTTGGTTTAACAGATACATTTCTACTTCTTTTTCACTGTCGGTAAATAATTCGATGTGAATGTCCGCATGCTGTCCAGCGGTACCGTTGAGGACGCTTCCTGTCAGGTGAGGATTGAATTCTGCCAGCTTTTGCATGGTACGCAGGGCGATATTTTGCAGGTCAAGCTGAAGATTGGGGTGGCTTTCAACATGGAAGACAGAAAGTCGTTCGCGGATAGCCGCCTCTATTTCCGAGTTGTCAGGTAAATGATGGGCATCAATGATGCCCAACTGTCGAGCGGCTTTGCGTTTTGCAAGAGCGAAGTCATTGATCCCGTGTTCATACATCCATTGCGCAGCCACTTGGGCAGCGAGGTTTCTGGCAGAATTAAAATGGCTCATCAATTTTGTCATGTCTCATGGTATTGTCTAATGCGGCAGGCCAGCTGGATTCGGTATGGATGGCGTGGCCGTTGGGGTTTCAAAGGATGTCTTGCCAGACACCATGGGTATTGCTTCCTGGTAGAAATATTCCGGTGTGCCTTGTTCCCCAGCTTCTGTGGGTAACCCGGTGAGCGGATTGATGGGTATGCTGACCACGCCTGGCGGCGGGGTAATGGCGGCATCAGGCACGCCTTTTAGTGCCTCACCCATGAATTTCATCCAAATAGGCAAAGCGGCCTGTGCACCCGTTTCGCCACCACCCAGGCTGCGAGGTTGATCAAAACCTATCCAGGCTACTGTGACCAGGCTGGGCTGGAAACCGGCAAACCATGCATCCCGCTGATCATTGGTTGTGCCTGTTTTTCCGGCCAAATCGTTGCGCCCCAGTTCGCTGGCGCGTGCGCCTGTGCCGCGCTTTACCACATCCTCCATTAAGCTGGTGATGATAAAAGCGTTACGGGGATCGATCACTTGTTTGGGTGCCTGAGGTGATGCGCTCAAAATGATTTGTCCATTTTGGTCGGTAATGTGATCGATAATGTAAGGGGTAACTTGCTCGCCACCATTAGCAAAAATGGCATAGGCTGATGCCATCTGTAAAGGGGTGACCGATCCCGCACCCAAGCCCATGGTGAGATAGGGTGGAATATGTTGCGCATCGAACCCAAATCGTCGGACATAATCTTGTGCGTAAGCGGGTGTGATGGTTTGCAGGATACGAATGGTAGGCAAGTTAAGCGAATGCGTCAGCGCATTGCGCATGCTGACCAGTGTGCCGCTATAGGTATTTTCATAATCTTTGGGTTGCCAAAGCACGCCACCTGTTTGGTCAGCTGGAATATCAACAGGCGTGTCTTCAATCAGGGTGGCTGGGGTAAAACCCTTTTCCAGTGCGGCAGAATAGATAAAGGGCTTAAAGCTCGACCCCGGCTGACGCCAGGCCTGGGTCACATGATTGAATTTGTTCAAGTCGTAATCATAACCACCGACCAGGGCGCGAATCGCACCCGTTTTGGGGTCAAGTGAAACCAGTGCGGCCTCTACCTGGGGTAATTGCGTAATGCTCCATGTTCCGTCTGTGCGGCGTTGTACACGAATAATGGCGCCCGGGTACAAGGCGTTTTTTTGTCCGGCAATGTGTTTGCCTGAATGGGTCAATGCGCGTTGTGCAAAGCTTAATCCATCGCCAACGATATTAATTACCCCTACATTTTTAGCATAAACGCGGACCAGTTTATTGTCTTCTGATAACACGACGGCTGGAATTAAGTCATGAACATTGGGGATGTTTTGTAAGGCGTTTATGATTTCTTCGTGGGAGTCCGTATCATTTGACAGATCAATGCTGCTTTCCGCACCACGATAGCCGTGCCTGTGATCATAGGCCTCTACGCCGGACCAGAGCGCGTTGTCAGCTGCGATCTGGTCGCGTTTAAGCAATGTAGTATAAACCTTTAACCCATTACTGTAGATGGCGTCCTGGTAGCGGTCATACATGGCCTGACGTATCATTTCGGCCACATAGTCAGCATTGAGCGCATTGATGATCGTTGGGGTCTTGCGCACAACCAAAACCTGGTTTATAGCTGACGCGTACTGTGCTTCGGTAATGTATTTCAATTCCAGCATGCGATGCAGGACATAATGTTGTCTTTCCAATGCTCTGGGTAAATTAACCACTGGATTGTATTTGGAGGGTGCTTTGGGTAAGCCAGCCAGCATGGCGGCTTCTGCCAATGTAAGTTTACCAACCGGTTTGCCAAAATAGGCTTGAGAAGCGGCAGCAAAACCGTATGCACGTTGTCCCAGATAAATTTGATTGATATACAAGGTTAAAATTTGATTTTTGGTTAAATTCTTTTCTATTTTAATAGAGAGCAGTGCCTCATTGAGTTTGCGGGTAAGGGTTTTTTCGCTGGACAGAAAAAAATTTCGTGCCACTTGCATTGTGATTGTGGAGGCACCCTCTTTTGCACCACCGGAAACCAGGTTTGTCAGTGCCGCACGCAGTACGCCCATTGCATCAATGCCGCCGTGTTCATAAAACCGGTCATCTTCGGCAGCAAGGATGGCTTGCTGCAATATTTTGGGTGTTTGCGCCAACGTGATGACTGCCCTGTGTTCTTCACCAAATTCGGCGATCAATGCGCCATCAAGGGTATAGACCCGCATGGGTACTTTTGGCCGGTAGTCAGTGAGTGTTTGCATGCCCGGTAATTTGGGGTAGATCAGTGCAACAGTAAGCGCGGTCAGCGATAAAAACAGGACAACCAGACTGGTGATGGCAGTAAAAAAAACGGTGAACCAGCGGTGAGTGGGCATAGCGTTGATATCCGTATGATTGCACAAAAGGTGAGACGTGTATTATAGTGGCGATTCAATGCTTTTGCACAATATAACTGTGCCCATACTGGCAATGCCTGACTTAAAATAATGAAAAAAAGTAATTTTGGCAGTGTTCCATGCGGTAATCTTTCTGGTATGACGTGATTTCCCGGGTGACTGCGTCGTGCGCTGCTTGACAGTTAACCCGGCGTCATTTGGCGTGAACTCTGTGATTTGTTCGCATTCATTTCCCGGGTGATGCCCTACAGGTTCCATGACGCTTAACATTATGTAAATGATGGCGTTACATCAGAATGCGACACTGTCCTGGCTTAAAGCGAAGGATTTTATCATCCCGGCAATGAATTTTGGCAGATAAGGGATGGGGCTTCTGAGTTTGAAAATTGGCGCGTTGATCGTTTCTATTGAAAAGCGGACCAGCAATGAGGTCGCCAGCCTTCAGGCCGGTGGATATATTAGTCAGGGCGAGGTTCGGCGCTCCTGCCGGCCTGAAGGCCGGGATTTTAAACCAGCAAGGAAAAAGGATAATTTGGGTATGTATTGAGATGTCGCCAATGAAATGTCGATGCGTTTTTTTGCCAGATGAGCGGGCGTGCCTGTTTTTTGGTTAATAAACAAAACCGTCTTTATGTATTGTCTTTCATTGAGTTTGCTGTTAATCTGCTTGTAATGCATAGGTTTTTTTATCTATCTCTATATATTAAAAAGGAAAGTCAGTTGCAATTCAACCTATTTGATATTAAGACGCCGTCTCTGGTGGGGGTGGACATCAGTTCCACAGCTGTCAAGCTGGTGGAATTGGGTCGGGTCGGAGATGGAAAGTACCGGCTTGAGGGATATGTGATTGAGGATTTACCCAAAGATGCGGTGGTTGAGGGTAACCTGACTAAAATAAATGAAATCTCGGATGTGTTCAGGCAGGCATGGACGCGCTTGGGGACGCGATTGCAGCATGTGGCAATGGCCTTGCCCCCAGCATCGGTGATCAGTAAAAAAATCGTTTTACCGGATAATTTGCCGGAAACCGAAATCGAGTTTCAGGTTCAGGCAGAAGCCAGCGAAGTTGTTCCGTTTGCGATGGATGAAGTGAATCTTGATTATCAAGTGTTGGGTCCATCCACAGCGCTGGATGAGCATGTGGATGTCTTGTTGGTGGCAAGCCGTAAAGAAAAAATAGAAGACCGTGTTGCCGTTGCGGAAGCGGCTGGTTTGAAAGTGTTGGTGATAGACACCGAGGCCAATGCCAGTCAAACAGCGTATGAGGGTATGTTGCACCTTGTTCCGAATGGTGGGCGTGGGAAAGTTGTGGCACTGGTTGTAATTGGTGCCGCCATGCGTGTCATCGTGTTTATTGATAATGTTCAGGTTTATGTGCGTGATCTGTCATTTGGCGGGAGCAATCTGACTCAGGAAATACAGCGCCACTACGCGCTCACTTTTGATGTGGCAGAAAAATTGAAGCGTAAAGCCGATTTACCGGAAAATTACGAGGTTGAGGTTTTACAGCCATTTTTAGAAAACTTGATTACTCAAATCGATCGCGCGTTGCAAACTTTCTTGACGTCCACTTCGTATGCCAAAGTGGATGATATTCTGTTGGCTGGCGGAACATCCGTGCTGCCGGGTTTGGTGGAGGCTGTGTCAGCCAAAACCGGAGTAAATACTCAGCGGGCCAATCCATTTGGCGGTATGGCAATTTCAGGGAAAATTGCGCTAAAAAAACTGGAGATGGATGCGCCGGCATTGTTGGTGGCTTGTGGTTTGGCAATGAGGAGTTTTGACGCGCCATGATACGCATTAATTTACTTCCTTACAGGGAAATTCGCTACGCCGCGCGTTTACGGCAGTTCCTCGTTCTGGTGAGCGGGGTATTGCTGATTGGTATCGGGGTGGTGATGTTGGTCAGCATGGGGATTAAAGTGCGCTTATCCGCACAACATGCACGTAATGACTATTTAACTGCCGAAATTGCTAAATTAGACAAAAAAATTGGTGAAATCAAGAATTTAAAGCAACAAACCAAGGAGATGCTCGCTCACAAACAGTTGGTGGAATCCTTGCAGACAGATCGGTCAGATGCCGCGCATTTGCTCGATCAATTGGTCAGGCTGATGCCCGATGGCGTTTATCTTGAATCAGTCGATCAGCATGGGGATACCGTGAATTTGCAAGGTTTCGCGCAATCCAGCGCGAGGGTCTCTACTTTGATGAATAATTTAAATGGGTCGCCCTGGTTGGCGCATGCCGAGTTGATAGAAATCAAGGCGGCTACGGTACAAAATATGCAGGCTTACGAATTTAGTCTGCATGTGAATACCACGAGTAATAAAATTGAATCGGAACGTAAAATTACCGCGAAAAAGGCAGGGTGAGGCATGAATTTAAATGTTGATCTCAAAAAACTCAATGAACTTGATTTAAAAGCATTAGTTAATGCGCCCAATTCAATTAAAATGGCGGCGCTGGTGGTGGTGTTGGGGATGACGCTGTTTGCTGGCTACTGGTTTATTTGGCGAGACGAGATTAGCGCATTGAATGTGGCCAAGCAAGACGAATTGTCACTCAAAAATCAATATACCGAGAAAGCCAATCAAACCGTCAATCTGGATGCATATCGAATGCAATTGGGAGAGGTGAAACAGTCATTTCAGGCAATGTTGAGCCAATTGCCGATTAATTCCAGTATTGGTGCCATCCTGAGCGATATTAATCAAGCCGGTTTGGAGCGCGGACTCAACTTTGAGTTTATTAAACCAGGTAGTGAAAGAGTTCAGCGATTTTATGTTGAAATTCCAATTCAAATTCAAATGGATGGTGATTATCACGATATGGGGAAATTTGCCAGCGATGTGGCGCAAATGACCCGAATTGCAACATTGAGAGATCTTCATATCACAAGGAGCAAGGAAGGGGGGCAGCTCAGTATGCAAGCCGAAATCGATACTTACCGCTATCTCAATTCGGATGAGTTAGATGCCCAGAAATCGGTTAAAAAGGGGGGAGGATGAGACGTATTCTAATACTTTTGCCCTTGTTGTGGCTTGCTGGTTGTTCAGACAGAAATCCGGATGACTTGAAACAGTTTGTTAAAACTGCTGGAAGTCAGTTTCATGCAAAGATTGCGCCTTTGCCGGAAGTGAAACCTTACCATGCTTTTATTTATGATGATGACGCCATGCAGGATCCATTTAAGCCGCGTAAATTGGCCTACAGTTTGGGCGATGGCGGGTTGCACCCTGATTTTAATCGGGCCAGGCAGTTGCTTGAATCGTACCCGCTCGATAAACTCAAGATGGTGGGAACGGTCGCTTTGAAAGGGCAACGGGATGCGATTATTAAAACACCGGACAACACCGTATATATTGTAAAAGCAGGCAATTATTTGGGGACGGATTTTGGTAAAGTAGTCACCATATCTGACCATGACATAAAATTAAAAGAATTTGTGCAAGATGGCGTCGGCAACTGGTTGGAGCGATACACCACACTGACCTTGCAGGATAAATAAGAGGAAAACACAGCATGGTATCCATGATGAATACATTAAGGTTACGTTTTTTGACGGCACTACTTACATTGGGTTTGCTGACAGTGCAGCAGGTTTATGCTGAAACGAATGCGGTGTCTAATGTTGAGTTTTCCACGCAGGGGCAGGGAAATCTTGTGGTAAGGATAGGCTTAAATCATAAGCTGAGCGCCATTCCTGCCAGTTTCACCGTAAATCAACCACCTCGAATTGCCCTGGATTTGCAGAATACCACTAACGGAACAGGTAAAAATCTGGTGGAGGTGAATCAGGCCATGTTGCGTAGCATCAATGTGGTTCAGGCGGGTGATCGTACTCGCATTGTGTTAAATCTGTTGCGCCCAGCCCGGTATGACAGTCAAATTGATGGTGATTATTTATTGATTACATTGCGTGAAAATGACACCCCCGTGGTGAGTAATATGAATACGCATTTTGCTGATTCATCGCCCACTGTGAGTGGCCATGCCATCCGAAATGTGGACTTTCGTCGTGGTGCAACAGGTGAGGCGAAGGTGATCGCCACACTTGCTGACAGTTCAACCGGTATTGATATTAACAAAGTGGGCGACAGTTTACAGGTTAAATTCATTAAAACGGGATTGCCATCGAATTTGCGCCGCCGTCTGGATGTGACGGATTTTGGTACGCCGGTGACGTTTATCGATACCAGGGAACAGGGCGATAATGTTGTGATGAATATTCATCCCAAGGGCGAATACGACTATTCCGCGTACCAGACTGACAATAAGTTTATTGTGGAAATTCGTCAGAAGAGCAATGCGCAACTGGCTTCTGCAGCGAAGGGTGTTTACACGGGCGAGAAGTTGTCATTAAATTTTCAGAATACCGATGTGCGGGCTGTATTACAAGTTATTGCTGATTTTACAGGTAAAAATATCATTACCAGCGATACCGTCACCGGAAATTTGACCCTGCGGTTGAAAGATGTGCCCTGGGATCAAGCATTGGACATCATTCTGGAAAGTAAAGGGTTGGACAAGCGACAAATTGGTGATGTGATTTGGGTTGCGCCCAAAGATGAGTTGTTAGCCAAAGAAAAGTCTGAACTGGAAGCAGAACAAAGTATCCAAAACCTGGAACCTTTAGTGGTGCGCCAATATCAGCTCAATTACAAAAAAGCGGATTCTGCTTCACGTGAGCTGTTAGGTTTGCCAGCACTTCCGGGTGATACAGGGGAAGGTGTTACGTGTGATGCCCAGGCCCAGGGAATCGCGGCACCTTTAACTGCCCCAGCTGTGACCGCGCCGGTCGGTGGGGCAGGAGGGGGTGTCGCCAGCAGCCCAAACCGTATCTTGTCCGCACGAGGTACCGCGACCTCGGAAATGCAAACCAATACCTTGATCGTCAGTGATACCTTGAGCAAACAGGATCAGGTGGCGCAGATGCTTAAATTGATTGATACCCCTGCACGTCAGGTGATGATTGAAGCACGGGTGGTCGTGGCCAATGATTCTTTTAGCAAGGCGTTGGGCGCCAAACTCGGCGTGGCTGCTGCGAATAACACCACAGGTGTGTATGGCAATGCCAATAATACCAATATTGCAACTATGCAATCACCCAGCACCATTGCGGCCTCTACTGCAGCAGGTGCAACGACAGGTGCTAATTATGCAGTGAACCTGCCTGCCCCCGCCGTGGCAGGGAATGCTGCCGCATTGGGCTTCTCCCTGTTTAATCTTGGTACTGGCGGGTTGCTGAATTTGGAGTTGCAGGCGATGGAAACGGATGGGGTGGGTAAAATTATCTCCAGCCCTCGTGTGATTACCACCAATCAGATGCCTGCGGTGATATTGCAGGGTACACAAATTCCGAATGTGACGCCAGGTACGGCAACCTCTCCCCCCACCATTACTTTCAGCGATGCATTTTTGTGTTTATTGGTGAATCCTCAGATATTAAACAATGATTCGGTTATTCTGACGATAGAAGTGCAGGATGATGCTGAAGGACCGCAATTTAGTAGCGGCGGTGTCATTGCCACACCGATAGACACCAAACGGGTTAAAACCAGGGTAAGGATGCGGGATGGTGAGACTGTCGTGCTGGGGGGTATTTTTACCCAAGACAAGAGAAGCACACAGGACAAGGTGCCTTTCCTGGGTGACATCCCTTTCCTGGGGGCGTTGTTTCGCGACAATTCAGAAACCAATAATAAAACTGAGCTGATGGTGTTCATTACGCCGCATATTGTGAAAGATGACATGACGTTGAGGTAGCCTGTTCTCCTGGCATGATGGGGCTGCCCCATCATGCGTATCGGGAAAGCTTGCTCACTGCGCACGAGGCGAGAAAATTGAAACCCAATAATGTCATCCTGGTAGGATTAATGGGATCGGGAAAGACGACTGTTGGCAAATTGTTGTCACGTCAATTTCGATGGCCATTTTACGACACCGATCACGAGATTGTGCGCAGAAATGGGGTCAGTATTCCCACTATTTTTGAATTGGAGGGCGAGTCAGGATTTCGGCTGCGGGAAGAACAGGTGGTGGCTGATCTGGTGAAACATTCTAAAATTATACTGGCGACGGGAGGGGGCGTGGTGCTGAGCCCCAGTAACCGGGCTCAGCTGACGCAGCATGGCATTGTGGTGTATTTGCGTGGCACGGTTGAAGAGTTATGGCAACGCACACGAAATGATGTCAATCGCCCTTTGCTGCAAGTTGATGATCCTAAAGCGCGTCTGGCTGAATTGCATGCCAAAAGAGATCCCCTGTATCGTGAAATTGCCGATGTGCTGGTTGAAACAGGCAGGCAGCCCGCACATGTGTTGGCACAGCAGTTGGGTAATCATCTCCAGTGCATGATGCGGTAATAGAATAAAAGTGATTGCGCAGACACGTATGCATCAACTTTGATACCAGCCATGTTGTGTGCGTTGCGTTTGCCGCGTTATTGTACCCTTTTTCCTTGCTGGTTTAAAACCCCGGCCTTCAGGCCGGTTGGAGCGCCGAATTTCGCCCTGACTAAATATCCACCGGCCTGAAGGCCGGTGACCTCATTGCTTAGAGCAATACGCGCTCTATCCCGCCCTCATTGACTTGCGCAACATAGTCCTCCATCCAGCGTTCACCCAACAGGCTTTTGGCCATTTCTATCACGATGTAATCCGCCTGGGTGCTGTTGTCATCATCATAGCGAGACAGACCTTGCAGGCAAGACGGGCATGAGGTGAGAATTTTAATGGGTTGTTGAGGGTTACTTTCTTCTGCGCGAATGATGTCGGTGGCCGCACGAATTTCTTCTTCCTTACGGAATCGAACCTGGGTAGCAATATCCGGCCGAGCGACTGCAAATGTACCAGATTCGCCACAGCAGCGTGGAGAGAGGGCGACTTCGGTACCCATTAGCGTGTTGAGCACGGTCTGTGGAGCATGCGTTTTCATGGGTGTGTGGCAAGGGTCATGATAAAGGTAACGTGTGCCACTGACCCCGTCGAGCGCCAAGCCTTTTTCCATCAAATATTCGTGGATGTCGAGCAGACGACAGCCGGGGAAAATTTTATCAAACTGATAATCCAGCAGTTGGTCCATACAGGTGCCGCACGAAACAATGACCGTTTTAATATCCAAATAATTGAGTGTGTTGGCAATTCGGTGGAACAACACACGGTTGGCAGTAATAATGGCCTCGCCTTTTTCTGCATCGCCGCTCGAGGTTTGCGGGTATCCGCAACACAAATAACCCGGTGGCAAGACAGTTTGCGTACCCAAGTGGTACAACATGGCCTGGGTGGCCAGGCCAATTTGAGAGAACAGGCGTTCAGACCCGCAGCCAGGAAAATAAAATACAACATCAGAGTCTTCTGTGGTTTTGCTTGGGTTGCGTAAAACAGGTACGATGCGCTGGTCTTCCAAACCCAATAAAGCACGACTGGTTTTGCTGGGCACATTAGCGGGCAATGGCTTGTTAATAAAGTGAATAATTTGTGCCTTGATGGGGGCTCGGCCAATCGTAGCGGGGGGGTGGCTGACCTGTTGACGGATCAGGCCGAGTCGTTTGGCCAATTGGTAAGCGACGCGTTGTGCGGCATAGCTCCATTTAATCATTACGGTGCGAACAAGTTTAATCGTGGTCGGATCGGTGGCATTTAAAAAGAACATTCCCGCAAAGGTGCCGGGATTAAATTGTTTTTTGCCCTGTTTGCGCAAGAAATTACGCATGGCAATCGACACATTGCCAAAATCAATGTCTACCGGACACGGTGCAAGGCATTTGTGGCACACCGTGCAGTGATCGGCCACATCGTTAAATTCAGCAAAATGTTGCAAGGAAACGCCTCTTCGGGTCTGTTCCTCATATAAAAATGCCTCTATAAGCAGGGAGGTGGCTAAAATCTTGTTCCGTGGTGAATACAGCAAATTGGCTCGTGGCACATGGGTATTGCAGACTGGTTTGCATTTTCCGCAGCGCAGACAGTCTTTAATGGAATCGGCAATTTCGCCGATTTCCGATTTTTCCATAATCAGCGATTCGGTTTCCAGCAAAGAAAAACTGGGCGTATAAGCGTTGCGTAAATCCGCTCCAGCCAACAACTTTCCCCGGTTAAAGTGGCCGTTAGGATCAACTTGACGTTTGTAAGCGGCAAAGCTCGCCATTGCGGCATCATCCAGATATTCCAGCTTGGTTAATCCAATGCCGTGTTCTCCAGAAATTACGCCGCCTAAATTTTCCGCCAGACGCATAATGCGGGCTACGGCCGCATTGGCAGTTTGCAGCATGTCATAATTATCCGAATTAACTGGGATGTTGGTGTGAATGTTGCCGTCGCCAGCGTGCATGTGCAGTGCGACAAATACCCGGCTGCGCAGGATGGATTGATGTAGTGTATCGCATTGATCGATAATGGGCTGAAATTCGCGGCCGGTGAAAATATGAATCAGTTCCTCACGGACTTCCTGTTTCCATGACACGCGTAAGCTGTGACTTTGCAGTGCTTGAAAGACCGTGGCCAAGCCCCTGTTGCGATCATGGGGCGCTTCGCTGTCCAGTCGATCTAACAGTGATTGCCATTGTTCACGGGTATGGGTCAGCAGGGTCTGTGCGAGCCGACGTCGTTCAGCCAGCATATCCGGGTCGACCAGCGTTTCGGCCTGGGTAGACAAGGGCAGTTCACCCGAAAAAAAGGATTGTAATTCGGTAAGCAATGCCAGCTTGTTGCGGATAGAAAGCTCAATGTTAATGCGCTCAATGCCATCTGAGTAGTCCGCAAGACGGTCAAGAGGAATCACCACATCTTCATTGATTTTAAAAGCATTGGTATGTGCAGCGATGGCGGCAGTTCGAGCGCGATCCAGCCAGAACTTTTTACGCATGTCCGGGCTGGTGGCAATAAACCCCTCACCGCCACGTGCATTGGCCAACCGGACAATCTGTGAAGCGGCTTCACCACACGCGACGGCATCGTCAGCAGCCACATCGGCAAGCAGTACCATCTTGGGTAATTGCCCGCGTTGTGCTTTGGGCGCGTAACCTACCGCGCGTACATAACGAAAATCCAGGTGTTCCAAACCCGCCAACAAGGCCACTGGGTGGGCATCAAGGTAATCCTTGATTTCAACAATCGCAGGTACTGCATCGCGCACCTGGCCGTAAAATTCCAGACATACGGTACGAATGTGTGCCGGCATGCGGTGGAGAATAAAGCGTGCCGATGTGATGATGCCGTCGCAACCTTCTTTCTGTATACCGGGTAGGCCGGACAAAAATTTATCGGTGACATCCTTGCCTAAACCCGATTTACGGAAATGCCCACCTGGAATGCTGAGCAATTCAGGTTCGCCTAGCGCACTGATGCCATCAATGGCGTAGCGGCGAATTTCAAATTTCGCCATCGCCGTGTCGTGTATTTTGCCAGCGTTGTGATCTAAACGGGTGACTTCCAGCCATTGAGCATCGGGGGTAACCATTCGCCATGAGACCAAATTGTCCAGCGCAGTGCCCCACAGTACTGCTTTTTTACCGCCCGCATTCATGGAGACATTGCCACCGATGCAAGATGCGTCAGCCGAGGTCGGATCAACCGCAAATACTAAACCTGCCGCATCTGCTGCCTCCATGACGCGTTGTGTCACCACGCCCGCGCCACACAAGATGGTGGGATAAGTGAGCTCACTGTGGGGTAAATGCAATGACACCACCCTATCCAGGGCGTCTAATTTTTCGGTGTTGATGACCACGGAAAATTTATCGAGCGGTATCGCGCCGCCGGTATAGCCCGTACCACCACCACGTGGAATAATGGTCAAACCCAGTGCAATACATTCCCGTACCAAATAGGCAATTTCGGTTTCTGTATCAGGTGTTAGCACGACAAAAGGGTACTCTACCCGCCAATCCGTCGCATCGGTAACATGAGAAACGCGGGCCAGGCCATCAAACTGGATGTTGTCGCGTCGGGTGTATGGGGACAGTTTTTTCAGGACGTCATGCCGAAGCTGCCGGGTATGGAAAAACTCAGCTTCAAAATTTTTTACCGCGCGGCGGGCGGCTTCAAGCACTTCAGCAACCAAAGGGTTGTCTTGTCGTCTTTCCTCAATGGCACCGATACGGTGATGTAAGGCTTGCACCAATGCCGCCAGGCGTTTGGAATTGGCCAGCAGATCATCCTGTAAATAGGGATTACGTGAAACCACCCAAATGTCGCCCAACACCTCAAACAACATGCGCGCAGAACGCCCGGTGCGTCTTTCATCACGCAACTGGTTGAGCAATGCCCACGCATCCTCACCCAATAAGCGAATGATAATTTCGCGGTCGGAAAATGAAGTGTAGTTATAGGGAATTTCGCGCAAGCGGGTCATGGAGAGTCGCAAACAATAGCAATGGCTTATTCTAACAGTAAGTGCGAGAATAATTAACTGTTACAGGAATAAGGTTTACTCTGTTTATTCGTCTTGCTGGTTTAAAATCCTGGTGTTCAGGCAGGAAAGGCTACCGGATCTTTTCCTTGCTTCACAGCTGCGCCAGCAGTCTGAAGTCAGGTGACCTGATTGACAAGTCCTAATTAGCATGACAATTTGCTGGAAATCGTAGAGAATACCGAACGAATAAAAGACCGTGTGAGGGAGTTATGGCGATGCAATGGGGTTTCAAGAAATGGGTTGGGCTGCTATTGCTGGCAGCTGTCGCCTTGGCGGTGTATTGGGGTTTGACACAGAAACCTGATGCACCTTCCCTGCAAGCTGTTGATATCACAGGTCAGGCCGTGTCATTGGCGCAGTGGCGCGGCCATCCGGTTTTGGTGGATTTTTGGGCGACCAGTTGCCCTGGTTGTGTGCAGGAAATGCCCAAATTGGCTGCTTTTTATCGTCAGTTCCACCCTATGGGGTTTGAATTGTTGGCGGTGGCGATGAGTTATGATGATGCCAATCAGGTGCGACGTTTGGTGGCCGAGCAGAAACTGCCCTTTACAGTGGTTGTGGATACGGATGGGCATATTGCACAGTCTTTCGGTGGGGTGACCGTGACACCGACGGATTTTTTGATTGATGGGCGGGGGAAAATTGTGCAACAAATTATAGGGGATAAGGACTTTACTGACCTGGCCCGGCGGGTGGAGTCTTCTGATTAAATTCGATGCGTGAGCATTTGTCGCGTAGATTTTCCAACTAAAATGAATTGTTTCTTGAGTTTTTTTCGGTCAGCAATGGGCTGACCAAATCCACCAGTCTTCCATAATACACCTGGCCGCTGATGGCGTCGCGGATGATGCCTTGTCTATCGATGATAAAAGAACTTGGTACCCTGTTAATGCCGCCAAATGCGCGTTGCGTGGCTTCATCTGCCACGCCCAAAGGCAGCTCGTCATGGGCTTTGCGGAGGTAGGCCGCAGCAACTTGAGGGTTATCATCCAGAGAAAGTGCCAACACGGTAAAGCCACGATTGTGCCAATCGCGGTAGAATGTCTGAATTTGCGGCAATTCGTGCACACAATAGGGGCACCACGTCGCCCAAAAATTGACCAGCACCACCTGTCCACGCAAACTGGCGAGATCGATGCTGCGGCCATCAGCCATGTGTATCTGGATATTGGGTGCCGGTTTATCTGGGTGGCTGACCCAAGCCAGCGGATGAAACCAGATATAGGCCAACGCACCTGTTAATAACAGGTTGACAGGGCTTGGCATCCAGCGTTTTAGCCGTGGGTAACGCACAGAGTTTTTTAACATAAAGGAATAAATAGCGTGTTGTGGATTAAAGCGTTACATATCAGTTTTGTGATCAGTTGGTTCGCGGGTCTGTTTTATCTGCCCCGTTTGTTTGTGAATCATGCCATGGTCAGTGATGCAGCCA
Source organism: Pseudomonadota bacterium (assembly GCA_021786845.1). GTDB lineage: Bacteria > Pseudomonadota > Gammaproteobacteria > Burkholderiales > Sulfuriferulaceae > Sulfuriferula. The sequence continues at coordinate 28,301 of JAJYMO010000029.1, forward strand.
CTATCGCACAGTTTAAAATGATGGAGCGTAAATTATACCGTTTCATGACCCCATTGGGTATTTTGGCTGTGGTGTTCGGCAGTTGGTTATGGTTAGGGTATGGGTATTCGGGTGCATGGCTCAACATTAAATTGGTCCTGGTCGGTGTACTGGTGGCCTACCATGCCTATTGCGGGCATTTAGTGCGGGTATTTGCGCAGGACAAAAATACCCATAGTCATGTTTTCTACCGGTGGTTCAATGAAGTGCCGGTATTGATCTTGTTTGCCATTGTGATGTTGGTTGTGCTTAAACCGGGGAATTTATGAATCAGAAGCTCGAACAATTTTTTGCCACCTGCCCCCGAGGGTTGGAGACTTTGCTGGCGGAAGAATTGCGTACCCAAGGTGCGCAACAGATCGCTATCACGCAAGGCGGGGTCGGCTTTGCGGGTGAATTTGAACTGTGTTATCGCGTAAATTTGTACGCCAGGTTGGCGAGTCGTGTGTTGTGGCGCATCGGTGGCGGCGATTATCAGGATGAGGAAGACGTGTATCAAGGTGCGTTGTCACTGGATTGGCCTGCTTTTTTTTCGGTAGACCACACGATGATGGTCAAAGTCACTGCGCAACGCGCACCCTTGAAAAGCCTGGAATTTGTGACGTTGCGTATTAAAGATGCCGTGTGCGACCGGTTTCGTGAGGCGGTTGGCGAGCGGCCCAGCGTTGATACCCGCGATCCGGGAGTGCGGATACATGCCTATTTGACAGCTGAAACCTGCACGATGTATCTGGATACATCGGGACAGGCTTTATTCAAACGCGGTTTGCGTAAGCAGGCGGGATTGGCACCGTTGAATGAAAATCTGGCAGCGGGCATGGTGATGCTGTCAGGATGGCAACCCGGCATTCCACTGTTTGATCCCATGTGCGGCAGCGGCACTATCCTGATGGAAGCTGCACTGATGGCATTACGTATCGCACCGGGAAGTGGTCGAAATTTTGGTTTTGAACGACTGTTTCGTTTCAATGCGGAAACCTGGCAAGCCTTGCGTCAAGCGGCACAGGCAGCGCAATTGCCGCCCACGCCGCAAGAAATTTACGGTCGCGATATGTTCGGCAGCATGCTGGATGATGCGCGTGCCAATGTACTGGCGGCAGGATTGGAAGATGTTATCGAGCTTAAACAGGGTAATGTGCTGGAAATACCCGCTCCAGCGAAGTCAGGCGTCATTGTGACAAATCCCCCTTACGGGGTGCGCATCGGTGAAGAAAGTGAATTGGCCGCATTTTATCCGCAATTGGGTGATTGGCTCAAACGTCGATGCGCAGGATGGAATGCTTATATTTTGTCCGCAGACATGGCCTTGCCCAAACTCATCCGGTTGAACGCCAGTCGCCGCACGCCCTTATATAACGGGGCATTAGAATGTCGACTGTTTGAATATAAAATTGTGGCCGGATCGGCAAGGCGAGAAAAAACAGAGCGTTAAGATCGTGCCTCGTGGCGTATGTCATTTGACATCTCGCTGGTTTCAAACGTTGGCCTTCAGGCCAGCAGGCGTGCCGCCCCCCGCCAACTTAACATTCACAGGCCAGAAGGCCGGCCACCTTATCATTTAGAAAAGCGTTCAGATAATATCCAGGTGTGCTATTCCCGACGAGACATCCCGATTTTGTGACGCTTTGCCTTCAAGCTTGAAGCGCAAGCGCAAATCATTGATCGAATCAGCATTGAGCAAGGCCTCATCAAGTGAAATTAAACCTTTTTCGGCCAGATCAAACAGGGACTGATCAAAGGTCTGCATACCCAGTTCACGTGAACGCCCCATCAATTCCTTGATTTCGCTGACTTGCCCTTTACCAATCAGATCGGCGATGAGTGGCGAATGGAGCAGAACTTCAATGGCCGCAACGCGTCCGCTACCGCTGATGTGAGGGACCAGACGTTGCGATACGAAGGCGCGTATATTGGTAGAGAGGTCCGCCAGCAGGTGATGGTGCGCTTCCTTGGGGAAGAAATTGACAATACGTTCAATGGCCTGGTTAGTGGAGTTGGCGTGCAATGTCGTGAGACACAGGTGCCCGGTTTCCGCAAACATTAAGGCATGTTCCATGGTTTCACGGTCACGCACTTCGCCAATCAAAATCACATTCGGTGCCTGACGCAAGGTGTTTTTGAGTGCGCTGAACCAGTCGGCAGTATCGATGCCAATTTCCCGTTGGGTAATGATGGATTTTTTGTGCTCATGCAAGTATTCAATGGGGTCCTCAACGGTAATGATATGGTCTTGTGCGTGCTCATTGCGATAATCAATCATGGCCGCTAATGAGGTGGATTTGCCAGATCCCGTACCGCCGACAAAAATGACCAGGCCACGTTTGGCCATCGCCACTTCTTTCAAAACGGGCGGCAGTTGAAGTTGTTCAAAGTTAGGGATAGTCTGGGTGATCGAGCGTATAACCAAACCGTAACTTCCCCGTTGTACAAAAGCATTCACGCGAAACCGCCCGATTCCACTGAGTGAAATGGCAAAATTGCTTTCATTTTGCTGTTCAAAGGCGAGCCATTGTTTTTCATTCATGGTCACCCGTGTGAGTTCGCGCAAATCAGCAGCCGAAAGCTTTTGATTGCTCACAGGTGAAATAGCGCCATCTATCTTGATGGCGGGTGGAAAACCGACAGTCAGAAACAGGTCTGATGCACCACGAGTGCGCATTAACTGTAACAGTGCATTGATGATTTGTTGAGCGTCCATTATTCTGAGAAAGCGTCTTTGTTGGTTGCCCGGGATCTGGCTTCGCTTTGGCTGATTAATCTGCGTTGGACCAGGTTTTGCAGGCATTGATCCAGGGTCTGCATTCCTATGTTTTGCCCCGTTTGGATAGAAGAGTACATTTGGGCAATTTTGTTTTCACGGATCAGGTTGCGGATCGCTGGTGTGCCGATCATGATTTCATGTGCGGCCACGCGACTTTTACCATCGGTCGTTTTGAGCAGTGTTTGCGAAATCACCGCACGGATGGATTCGGAAAGCATGGAGCGCACCATTTCTTTTTCAGCTGCCGGAAATACATCCACAATACGGTCTATGGTCTTGGCAGCCGAACTGGTGTGCAGCGTGCCAAAGACCAGATGACCGGTTTCAGCGGCAGTGAGGGCCAGCCGTATCGTTTCCAGATCACGCATCTCACCAATCAGAATAATATCGGGGTCCTCCCGCAATGCAGAGCGCAATGCGTTGGCGAAAGAGTGGGTCTGTGTACCGACTTCACGCTGGTTAATCAGACATTTTTTACTTTGGTGCACAAATTCTATTGGGTCTTCGACGGTCAGAATGTGACCAAACTCCGTATCGTTAATGTAATCAATCATGGCGGCCAGGGTGGTTGACTTCCCTGAGCCGGTTGGCCCGGTGACCAATACGATGCCGCGAGGTTGATTGGCAATCTCTTTGAAAATTTTCGGTGCGCCGAGTTCTTCCAGGGACAATATTTGGCTGGGAATGGTACGGAATACGGCCCCGGCACCGCGATTCTGATTGAAGGCGTTGACACGAAATCGGGCCAGAGAAGGAATTTCAAATGAAAAATCAACTTCCAGCGCTTCTTCAAAGACTTTACGTTGACCCTCGTTCATGATGTCATATATCATGTCGTGGACTTCTTTATGGCTCATTTCGGGCAGATTAATGCGACGAATATCACCATTGACACGAATAATGGGCGGAAGCCCCGCTGACAAATGCAAGTCTGAAGCTTTGTTTTTGACGGAAAATGCAAGCAGGTCAGAGATTTCCATAAAAATTCCATTTTATTTTTCTGTATTATGACCACAATGAATTGCATATTGCAAGCGGTTCAGCACAGAATCGGGGTGGCAGCCTGGCAGGCAGGTCGCGATGCCAGTCAGATCACGTTGTTGGCGGTCAGCAAAACCGTTTCTGCTTCAAGAGTGAGGGAACTGGCCTTGCAGGGACAGCGTGATTTTGGCGAAAACTATGTGCAGGAAGCTTTGGATAAAATCGCCCGTTTGCAGGATTTACCCTTGATTTGGCACTTTATCGGTCCAATACAACGCAATAAAACCACCGCAATAGCGACCCATTTTGATTGGGTACACAGCATTGACCGTTTCGTGGTCGCACAGCGCTTATCCGAAGCGCGGCCTCTGACACAAGGGCCTTTAAACATTTGTGTGCAGGTCAAGCTGGAAGCGGAGCCGAGTAAAAGTGGTGTGTCACCTGAAGGCTTGCCGGAATTGGCGGCGCAGATCGCACGCTTGCCCAATCTGCGTTTACGGGGTTTGATGACGATTCCGCGCGCAAGCATGGAATGGATGCAGCAACGGGCGCAGTTTGCCGCACTGCGGAGGCTGTTTGAAGCATTGCAGGTGCAGTTTGAAACCGCAGGACAGGCGGATTTGCATGCTGGAAATGTGCAATTGGACACCCTGTCAATGGGTATGTCGGCTGATTTGGAAGCGGCAATTATGGAAGGTTCAACCTGTGTGCGGGTGGGAAGTGCTTTGTTTGGAAAGCGAATTTAACCTTATGAACCCCAAAGGAATTGACTGATGCAGATTTTGTTTGTGGGCGGCGGTAATATGGCGACCGCTTTAATTTCAGGCTTGATTCATCAAGGTATTTCAGCTGAAAAAATCAGCGTTGTGGCGCGTAACGCTGTCACCGCGACCAGGCTGGCGGATACATGGTCAGTGCGCGTCATGCCTGCATGGTCTGATGAAGTCCTCGCGAGTGTGCAGGTGATCGTTTTGGCGGTCAAACCTCAGCAACTCCAGGCGGTGGCGCAGCAACTGGCGCCCAGTTTGAGCGGACAACTGGTGTTATCCATTGCTGCGGGTGTGCGCCTGGACGTGCTGTCCGGGTGGTTGAATGCTTATGCATCCGTGGTGCGCGCCATGCCTAATACGCCGGCGATGGTGGGTGCCGGGGTGACGGGCATGTTCGCAGGCAAGCAGGTGACCGCTGTGCAGCGTGAACAGGCGGAACGCATTATGCAGGCAACAGGCAGCGTTTTTTGGGTGGAAAATGAAGCGCAGATGGATGCAGTGACGGCGGTGTCCGGCAGCGGACCTGCCTATGTGTTTTATTTCATGGAAGCGATGCAGCAGGCGGCCATAGAACTGGGGTTGCCGGCTGAGATGGCGCAAGCGCTGACTTTGCAGACCTTTACGGGTGCCGCGAAACTGGCTGCCAGCAGTACGGAAGCTGTGGGAGCGCTGCGTCAACGTGTCACTTCACCAGGAGGAACCACTGAACGAGCATTATTGAGTATGCAAACTGATGGGGTGTCGGAAGCCATCAAACGGGCGATTTCAGCCGCGTCAGCGCGTTCCGGAGAGTTGGGTGACTTGCTGGCGATCGGAGATTAAAGCAGAATAATGTCATATTGTTCCTGGGTGTACAGGCTTTCTACCTGCAAAGACACGGGTTTGCCAATGAAATCACTCAGTTCCGCCAAACCCGCAGATTCTTCATCCAAAAATAAATCAACGACCGATTGCGAGGCCAGCACACGGTATTCCCGTGCATTGTATTGTCGCGCTTCGCGCACAATTTCGCGCACAATCTCATAGCACACCGTCTGTGCGGTTTTCACTTCACCCCGCCCTTTACAGGTTGGGCAGGGCTCGCACAACACATGTGCCAAACTCTCGCGCGTGCGTTTACGCGTCATTTCGATTAAGCCCAAAGGCGAGAAATCATGCACATTGGTGCGAGTGGGGTCGCGCGTCAACGCTTTTTTGAATTCCAGTAACACTTCATTTTGGTGGTCGCGGTTGTCCATGTCGATAAAATCAACAATAATCATCCCGCCGAGGTTTCGTAGACGCAGTTGACGGGCAATGGCCTGTGCAGCTTCCAGATTGGTTTTAAACACAGTGTCGTCAAAATTTCGTGTTCCGACAAAGCCGCCGGTGTTGACATCGACAGTGGTCATTGCTTCGGTTTGGTCAAAGATCAGATAACCGCCTGATTTAAGGTCCACACGACGGGCTAAGGCAAGTTCTATTTCGGTTTCAACGCCGTTAAGGTCGAAAAGGGGACGCTCGGCCGCATAGAGTTGTAATTTGCTGACCACATTTTGTGTGTAATGCTGGGCAAAATCCAGCATTTTTTGGTAAGTCTCACGCGAATCAATCAAAATTCGATTGGTTTGTCCGTTGGCAAAATCGCGCAACACCCGTAAAGTCAAATTCAAATCCTGATATAACAGGGTTTTCAGGGGGGCAATACGTGCGCGCTGCTGGATGTCGCCCCACAACTGCCGCAAGTAGGCAATATCCGCTTGCAATGCTTCAGTCTCGGCCTTTTCGGCCAAAGTCCGCACAATATACCCGCCTGATTCGCCCTGGGGGATCAGTAATTGCAGTTTTTGGCGCAATTGTTCCCTGTCGGCTTCATCGCCGATTTTCTGTGAAATGCCAATGTGGGTGTCACCCGGCAGGTACACCAAAAAACGGCCGGCAAAACTGATTTGCGTTGAAAGCCGCGCGCCTTTGCTGCCGATGGGGTCTTTGATGACCTGTACTAAAAGTCCCTGGCCTTCAAATAAAATTTGTTCGATAGGGCGTGCTTCGGCATTATTTTGCCGCTCCTCCCAAATTTCGGCAACGTGCAGAAACGCCGCACGCTCTAACCCAATGTCGATAAACGCCGATTGCAAACCCGGTAAGACACGGCACACCTTGCCAAAATAAATATTGCCCACCAGGCCGCGCTGGCTGAAGCGCTCGATATGCAGCTCTTGTACCACACCCAGATGCATCACGGCCACACGGGTTTCTTGTGGTGTGACATTGACTAAAATTTCTGCGCTCATTGCTTTGGATTCATCCCTTTTCCTTGTCGGTCTGCAACTCTCCCCTTTAGGATTGAGCGTATATGACTGCTTTGCTTAAGACTCCGTAAAACATGCTGATAGTGGGGCATGACCACAGCGCCAGGTAAGGTGGAAAGAGGATTTGAGTTTAGCACAGGGCGAACGCCTTAACTCTTATGCCATTCGTTTTGGCGACAAAAAAGCACTTGATGATGCCGGATTGCATGTTGGCTTAGCCTGACGCGGGTATTGCGGTTTTTCAACCATGCATTGACGCCATCCGGTTTGGATAATATTTTGTTTTTCAGAAAATTTGTAGTATAGTCAAGCCCGGTGTGAAATGTAAGCGAAATGTAAGCACCGGTTTGATTGATGGTGGTGTTGTAAATTTACCACCCGATTTTATGAATTATTTATGACAAGGATGGTTTTCCGGGGTTGAGAAACTATACTTCGCGTCGGCAGCTGTGGGAAGGGTTGCCTGCCCACGTTTTCAGGTTTTTTGTGATAAATTTTAAGGGGAATTTTATGTTTCAGCAGCATCAATTTATGCGTACCAAATTGAGTCTGGTCGTGGCGGCAGTATTCGCTGCCAGCGTGGCACCTGCCGCGATGGCCGACGACAGCAGTGCTCAAGTTCAGCAAATGCAACAGGAGATTCAATCCCTGGAACAGCGTTTGGAAGTGCTGCAAACGCAAACCCGGCAAACCCAGGCCAAGGTCGATCAAACCACCGCCAAGGTAGATCAAACCCAGGCCAAGGCAGATCAAACCCAGGTAAAAGTGGATCAATTGAGCGGTTTGGTACCCATTGGCGATAAAAATGGCAAGACTGATGTCCATTCGGTTCAGTTTGGCGGCGTGAATGTCACGTTAGGCGGCTTTGCCGCAGAGGAGAATGTGTACCGCACCAGCAGTTTGCAGTCCGACATCAATTCGCCCTTCAGCAAGATCGCTTTTGCACCGACCACTGGTGCGGCGCCAACCAACGGTTATTACAACCAGTCTGAGTTTCGCATGACTGACCGTCAGTCGCGCATCGATTTGCTGGCGCAGGGCGATGTGGACCCCAATACCGTGTTGTCCGCCTATTATGAGGCTGACTTTCTGGGTGGAGCGCCAACGGCTAACTCGAATGAAAGCAACTCATATAACCTGCGTACCCGGCATGTGTACAGCACCATTGACTGGTT
>JAJYMO010000029.1:36872-45170 GCA_021786845.1 Pseudomonadota bacterium
GGACGCCGGTAACAACCTGCAATTGCTGACTGGTTACTCGGTGTTGGGCGCTGCCATCTGGCATGCTGATCCCAAACTGGACGTCTATCTGGACATCGGTGAAGATGTGGCTGACGGTTCGACCTATGCGACAGCGAGTGGCGGTCTTACTGGCTATGGCAATGGGGTTACAACTGTGGCCGGTTTTAATGGTTGTGCAACGGGTGCGACGCTTGGTGCAGGTTGTGGCCAGTTGAACACATCGGTACAGGAAACCATCGGTTTGTGGTGGTCAGCGTACAAGGGCAGTTACGGCGCAGCGAAACTGGGCCTGCAGTACTCCCATACCACTTTGACTGATTTCCAGTTGGCGGGTAACGGTCCTACACCTTCTACCTCAGACAACATGGTGATGACCAGCTTGCGTTACTATCCTTTCTGATTCCGTATTGGATAAGTGGTTTTGCAAGCGAAAACCGCGCTCACAAGGCGCGGTTTTTTAATGAAGACACTGGTAGATCGTATGCAAGCCTCAACAACCCTTTATGGATCTCACAATAGAATGAAAGGGTGTTTGTCAGCGTGTTGTAGGCTTAGTGTGCTAAAGTACTGGCAACTTGGTGTGTGCAGAGGTTATGCGCCACTTGCTTTAAATCTCTGTGCAAGGAAGTCGTGCCTATGTTGTGGTTAGTTCGAGTTGCCCTGAGTCGGCCTTACACCTTTGTGGTGATGGCCATATTGATTTTTATTCTCGGTCCGATCGCGTATTTGAACATGCGCACGGATATTTTTCCGGATATCAATATTCCCGTCATTGGCGTGGTGTGGACCTACAACGGTTTTACACCAGATGACATGTCGGATCGTATCGTCACCTACTATGAACGCAATCTGTCGAGTACGGTGAATGACATTGATCACATCGAATCCCAATCGCTGGCCGGTGTTGCGGTGGTGAAAATTTATTTTCATACCGGGGTGGATATTAATGGCGCGATGAGTCAAGTGACCGCCATTTCACAAACCGTGTTGAAACAATTGCCGCCTGGCATCACGCCACCACAGATTCTGGTCTACAACGCCTCCAGCGTGCCCATTCTGGAGCTGGCGCTCACCAGCAAGACGCTGCTCGACAATCAATTGTTCGATTTGTCCAATAACTTTATCCGTCCTGATTTGGCGAACGTTGAAGGGGCCGCAGTGACTTCCCCCTACGGCGGAAAAATTCGTCAAATCATGGTGGATTTGGACCCCAACCGTTTACGCGAAAAAGGATTGACGCCAGCAGATGTGAGTAGTGCGCTGGCGGTACAGAACTTGATGTTGCCCGCAGGTACGGAAAAAATTGGTACGTTTGAATACGATGTCACGCTCAACATGAGTACGGAAGCCGTGGACATGTTGAACGACATGCCTGTCAAACAAATTAATGGGGCAACCATTTATGTGCGCGACGTCGCCTATGTGCACGACAGTTTTGCACCGCAGACAAACGTGGTGCGGATTGATGGCCGGCATTCGGTACTGACCACCATCCAGAAGAATGGTGATGCTTCGACGCTGACGATTATTCAGCAAGTCAAAGACATGCTGCCACTGATTAAGGCCGGTTTGCCCAAGGCGTTGCAAATCGGTCTGGTTGGAGATCAATCGACCTTTGTGAAAGATTCCATCAATGGCGTGATCCGTGAGGGTGTGACGGCGGCATTGCTCACTGGCTTGATGATCATGCTGTTTCTGGGCAGTTGGCGCTCTACCGTGATCATTATGTTGTCGATTCCTCTGGCAATTTTATCGGCCATTATGATGTTGTCGGCCATGGGGCAAACCATCAATATTATGACTTTGGGTGGTTTGGCCCTGGCGGTGGGGATGTTGGTGGACGATGCCACGGTGACCATCGAGAATATCAACTGGCACCTTGAGCACGGCAAACAGGTCGAAGCTGCCATTATGGATGGCGCAAATCAAATTGTGATCCCGGCATTTGTCTCGCTGTTGTCAATTTGTATTGTGTTCGTTCCAATGTTCTTCCTGCCCGGGGTATCAGGGTATTTGTTTAAACCCATGGCGGAAGCCGTGGTGTTTGCGATGATTTCATCCTTTCTGTTGTCACGTACACTGGTGCCAACGGTGGCGAATTATCTGCTTAAACCGCATGTCCATCTGGGTGATGGGGAAAATGCACACGCTGAAAGTTCACATGGGGAGCATGACGCGGCTGTCGTACAACAGCAAAGCCCTACACGCAATCCGTTAGTGATATTTCAGCGCAAATTTGAACAGGGGTTTTCAGGATTTCGCGAAGGATATCGAAATCTCCTGTTAATGGCTTTGACCAACCGACCTTACTTTATCACCGGTTTTATGGGTTTTGTGTTGATTACATTCCTGCTGGTGCCATGGCTGGGGCGTAACTTTTTCCCTGAGGTGGACGCGGGGCAAATCAAGTTGCATGTGCGTGTTCAAACCGGTACGCGTATTGAGGAAACAACACGTATCGTGAACGAGATTGATAATGAAATTCGGACGAAAATCCCCAAATCGGAGATCGGGACGATACTGGATAATATTGGCTTGCCAGTGAGCGGTATCAATTTGACGTATAACAATTCGGCTCCAGTGGGTACGCAAGATGCTGACATCCTGATTAGCCTGAATGAAAATCATCATCCCACCGCCGGATACGTGGAGTTGCTGCGGCGAGATTTGAATCATGATTTTCCGGGTGTCACATTTTCATTCCTGCCCGCAGACATTGTCAGTCAGATTCTTAACTTTGGTATGCCTGCGCCGATGGATGTGCAAGTGATCGGTTTTCACCGCGCAGCCAATTTGGTTTATGCACGTGAGTTAATGAACAAAATGCGGAATATTCCTGGTTTGGCCGATTTGCGTATGCAGCAAGCCGCCAACGAACCAGATTTACATGTGGTGGTGGACAGGGTGCGTGCCAAGGAATTGGGCATCACGCAACGGCAAATTGCGACCAGTCTGTTGGTGACGGCGTCAGGGAGTTTTCAGACAGCACCGAATTTCTGGTTAAATCCTAAAAACCACGTGACCTATCCGTTGGTGATTCAAACCCCACAGTACCGCATTGACAGCATGAATGATTTGCTGAATGTGCCTATGCCAGCGGGTAATTCGCCGGTGCCGCAAATTCTGGGCAACGTTGCCAATGTCGAGCGTAACCAAATTGATGCAGTGGTATCGCATTACAATGTTCAGCCTGTGTATGATCTGTTTGCTACCACAGAAGAACGGGATTTGGGGGGCATCGCACATGATGTGCAAGCAGTGCTCAATGCCACAGTCAAGGATGTGCCAAAAGGTTCCACGGTGGTATTGCGGGGCCAGGTTCAGGCCATGAATGTGTCATATCAGGGTTTGATTTTTGGTTTGATTGCCGCTATTGTGTTCATTTACCTGCTGATTGTGGTGAACTTCCAGTCGTGGATGGATCCCTTCGTGATTATCACAGCATTGCCAGCGGCTTTGGCGGGCATCGTGTGGATGTTGTTTGTCACCCATACGCCGCTGTCCGTGCCAGCTTTGATCGGTGCTATCTTGTGTATGGGTGTGGCGACTGCAAACAGTATTCTGGTGGTGAGTTTTGCGCGTGAACGACTGAGCGAAGGAGACAGCGGCATGACTGCTGCAGTTGAAGCCGGTTATATCCGTTTCCGCCCTGTCTTGATGACCGCTTTAGCCATGATTATCGGTATGGCACCGATGGCATTGGGCTTGGGGGATGGCGGTGAGCAAAACGCCCCATTGGGTCGTGCAGTGATCGGCGGCTTGTCATTTGCCACCATTGCGACCTTGTTGTTTGTGCCCGTTATTTTTAGTTTGGTTCATCGTCACGACAAGGCTAAACTTACTTCTCAATCTGTACACACCGGAGCTTAATAATGTCTAATGAATATCCACACGTTCCGTTTTCTGGGCGTGCCCGTTTGGGTTTGATGGTCTTAATTGCGGCGGCCGTGGTGGTCGCGGTACTTGGAATTATGGGGCGTTTGCACCATGATAAAACCCTGAAAAAAGTGGCTGATACCCGAGACGTGGTCAGTGTGAAAGTAATTCACCCCTTACCTGCACCCGCCACCCAATCACTTGAGTTACCGGGCAATGTCATGCCCTGGATCGAAGCGGTGATTTATTCGCAAGTTAACGGTTATTTAAAGATGTGGTACACCGATATTGGTGCCCATGTTAAAAAAGGCCAGTTAATGGCGACCATTGATACGCCAGAACTGGATCAACAAATTCAGCGTGCCCAATCAGATTTGGTCACCGCGAAAGCCAGACTGGAATTAGCGAATATCACGGCAGCACGCTGGTTGAATTTGTTGAGTTCGGATTCGGTGTCCCGTCAGGAAGTAGATGAAAAAGTACAGGGTGCCAAAGCGCAACAGGCACTGGTCGATGCCGCAGTGGCCAATGTCCAGTCTTTAAAGGCTGAACAGGCATTTAACCATTTGGTCGCCCCGTTTGACGGGATTGTGACCGTGAGAAATACAGATATCGGCATGTTGATTTCAACAGGCAGTAATGCAAATACTGTACCCTTGTTTCGTGTTGCGGATGTGCGCAAATTGCGCGTTTATGTGGATGTGCCACAAAATTTCGCCAGCGCCATTCAACCGGGTCTGGTTGCGCAAATCACCTTCCCTGATCGGCCCACAGAGCATTTTCCTGCAACTTTGCTCAGTACGTCTGAAGCGATACACGCGACATCGAGAACTTTGACCGTAGAACTTGAAGTTGATAATCCAAACAATGACTTGCTGCCAGGCGCTTACACGGATGTGAATTTTGAGTTACCCGTGCGGGTTAACACCCTGGTTGTGCCATCTACCACATTGTTGTTCCGTAAAGGTGGTCTGGAGGTGGCAACTGTCGGCCCGGATCATAAGGTGTTGCTCAAATCTGTGGTGATGGGCAAGGACATGGGTAAATCCGTTGAAATCCGCTCAGGATTGCAAGCAAGTGATTTGGTGATTGATTCACCATCGGATTCTGTTGCCGACGGTGACAAAGTGGATGTGGTGGAGAGGAAGGAACCATGATGCGTGCGCGCCTGACACTGTTGGCCGCCAGCATGACTTCGCTGCTGGCAGGGTGTTCCTTGGCACCCACCTACCATCCACCAGAATTTAAGGCGCCCGTCGCTTACAAAGAGGTTGGGCAATGGCAACCCGCTGTGCCTGCCGATGCTCAGGCGCGAGGGGACTGGTGGAAGAGTTATCATGATGCCAAGCTCGATCAATTAATTGGCCAACTGGATTCTGCAAACCCGAGTTTGGCCTCCGCCCTGTCGCATTATGATCAAGCGCAAGCCGTTGAAGCGCAGGCGCGCAGTTTCCTGTTCCCCACGATTAATGCAGCGGGCTTCGATACCGCCAATAAAGCGTTTTACAACAAGCCGCAAATTTGGAACTCTGCGAATCCGATCACCAATCCACAGAATTACAGCCAGCAATATGGTGGTTTGAATTTGAACTATGAAGTGGATTTGTGGGGTCAGGTACGCAATACGGTTGCTGCGGAGAGAGCAGGTGCAGAAGCATCTGCCGCTGATTTGGAATCTGTGCGGCTGAGCTTGCGTGCGCATCTGGCGAACAATTACATTTCGTTGCGTGGTCTTGATGAAAAAACGGCTTTGCTGAAAGATGTGGTGCTGGCCTATCAAAAAGCCTTGTCTTTAACCCAACACCGTTTTCACGGCGGGATTGATTCCGCACTGAGCGTGTCTCGTGCCCAGGCACAACTTGATTCTGTAAAAGCCGAATTGGTGGATGTAGTAGCCAGTCGCGCCTTGTATGAGCATGCCATAGCCTCTTTGGTGGGGCAACCCGCCTCGGTGTTTAGTATCGCGCCAGCCCGTTTGGTGATGAAGTTGCCTGTCACGCCCGTGGGCTTGCCGAGCCAATTGTTGGAGCGTCGCCCAGATATTGCATCCGCAGAACGAAAAGTGGCTGCCGCGAATGCTGAAGTGGGTGTTGCGCGGGCTGCCTATTTCCCTACAGTCAGTTTGGGTGGGTTGCTTGGAGTCGAAGCGGTTAATGGCAGCCAATATGCCTTGGCACCTACGCAAATCTGGAGCATAGGCCCTGCAGCGCTGCTTACCCTGTTTGATGGGGGGTATCGCAAGGCGATTAACCGTCAAGCGAAAGATGTATTGGATATCGCTACTGACAATTACCGTGTCACAGTGTTAAATGGTTTCCAGCAAGTTGAGGACAGTCTTTCATTGCTGAATAATTTGGCATCAGAGTCCAAGCACATTGATGCGGCAATTAAGGATACCAATTTGACTTTGACCATTGCCATGAACCGTTATCGTGAGGGGATGGTGAACTATCTGGAAGTGGTTACCGCACAAACAGCTTTACTGCGTGTTTCGTTACAGGGACTGGACTTGCAGACACGACGTTTACAAGCCAATGTTGATCTGGTGCGGGCACTGGGAGGTGGGTACACATCACCTCAGGCAGGTAAAAATGCGCCTGTCATGGTTTCACATTCATAGTTAAATTCTGGTGTTAAGTTGTGTAGCAAAAAAGCCATGCAGTGATGCATGGCTTTTTTTTTGGGGGGGAGGTAGATAGACCGCTCCGATAAATTATTTCTTGCCGCTGTACGGCTTGAAACCATAATGTTCAAAAATAGCCAAAGCTTGAGGAGAACGCAGATAATTCACCCACATTTGTGCGGCTTTATGATGGGGTGCGGCTTTTAAAGCCACAGCAGCGTAAATTGCCGTGACATTCTGGTCATCCGGGATCGCCACATGGCTGATCGGGTTGCCGGCTTCTTCCTGGAAGATGGCTTCAGATTGCCAGGTCACACCGGCATCTGCACGTCCAAGCATCAAATCCAGTGGGGACTGACGATGGTGGATGTGGGTCATAATGGTTTCGCCATCGTTGACCTTGGTGGTGTAAACGCTGGTCACCAGGTCTTCACCGCCTGCTTTAGCCAGACTGGCCTTAATTTGACGACCTATGCCCTCAAACAGAGGGTTAGGCATCACCAGTCGGACGCCGGGTTTACCCAGGTCGGTCAAGCCGGTAATGTGAGCGGGATTGCCCTTGGGGATCATGATGGTCAGGGTGTTGGTGGCATAGGGCACAGCGGGGCCTTTGGCGTAACCGTCACTGATCACGCCATTGACGCGCTTGAGACCGCCTGCATACACGTCAGCGTGTACTGTCCAGGTCATATTGCCGACCGTGACTGTGCCATTGTGTTTGATTTGATCAACCAATAATCCGGGTGGGATGGTTTCATAATAAACTTTTTCTTTAAATTCGGGATGTTCTTTGATGAATTCAGTCACCAGCGGTGCCATGGCGAAAAAATAGTTGCCGCCAACGAAGACCACTAATTTGGCTTTGCACGGATCGCCGTGGAAATCGGGGAGATTGTCGACTTCGGGTACAGTAAATTCCAGACCGTGTGTTTGAACCGGATTGTTTGCACCATGGCTCCATGGCGGGAAAAACTTCTCTTGACTGACGGCAGCGTGAGCGAGTGAAGCGACAAGTAAAGCTGGTGCGATCAGGGTTGTGGCGACTGCGTGTGAAATTTTAGTGCGAAAAATGGACATAATGGTGACTTCTCCAAAAAGTGTTATGGGGGCAGTGCGGAAATCACCGCCAAATAGATTGTAAAGCTTGTGTGGTTCGATGTAAACTGGGCAGGCAGTTCTGTTGGGCTGCGCAGAGCCTTATGTTGGGATGGGCGTTTATTTTTTAGTTGGGTATAAACCCAAATTGGATAATTTAGGAGAGATGAATGAGCTTTAAACAAAGTGTGTTGTTGTTGTCTGCCGTCTTGTGTGTGGCCGCACCTGTGTTCGCTGATGATGTTGTCCCAGCGGCGGCTGCGCCCACTGTAGCGCCTGTTTCGGCCTATGTGAAACCCAATATGAAACATGAGTCCTATGGTGTTTTGAAAATGGTCGTGCCTTTGACCAATGACATGATGTTACCAATGAAATTGCGTAACATTGCCAATGCACTGAAGGCGACAGAGGTCTGGGGTGGAAAATTGGATGTGAAGGTGGTGATGTACGCCAAAGGGTTGGCCTGGCTAAAAAACCCGACTGTTGAACAAAAGACTGAGGTAGACATGTTGCGCGCGCACGGTGTGCAATTCGTGGTGTGTAATAATAGCCTTTCTGAGCAGGGTATTGATTACCACACCCTGTATGGCGTGAAGGATGCGGATATTGTTCCTTCTGGTTTCGCTGAGGTGGCTTT
Organism: Pseudomonadota bacterium; assembly: GCA_021786845.1. GTDB lineage: Bacteria > Pseudomonadota > Gammaproteobacteria > Burkholderiales > Sulfuriferulaceae > Sulfuriferula. The sequence continues at coordinate 45,125 of JAJYMO010000029.1, forward strand.
CCTGCAGGCACGCAAACATTTTGTTGTGGATCCTGCAATGTAAACC